>DATJXW010000162.1:0-20170 GCA_035499895.1 Polyangiaceae bacterium
GCTCACGGCGTCGCTCGAAGCGCTCCTCGGCGCCGAACCTCCCCCGCCCCCGGGTTCACTTCGCGAAGGGACGCGCCACGGCCTCGAGCTCGACCGCGCTCTCGACGCCGCACGCCGCTTTTGGCACCTCTAGCGCAGCGCAACCCGCCCCATTTCCAGCGTGAACAGCGGCGGTTGCACGACGCTTTGCTCTTGCGCTAAGACTCCCGCGCCCCGACCCCCGGGGCACCCCATGGTGGGTGTAGCTCAGTGGTAGAGCGCCGGACTGTGGCTCCGGCTGTCGCGGGTTCGATCCCCGTCACTCACCCTATCTTTTCCAACACTTAGACCCTCTGTGATCAAAAGTTGATCAAAACTCGGCGCTGACGAGGGCCCGAGCAGCGCCGCCGGCAGCGGCGGGAAGGGCGTCCCGAACCCCTCGCGGAGCTGCTCCGCCTCGCGCACGTAGAGCATCGTCGTCGAGAACTGCTGGTGCCCGAGGCGCTGCATGATCCGAAGCGGCTCGTCCCCCCGGACGGCCGCCCAGGTCGCGCACGTCGCGCGGAGGTCGTGCCAGCCGAGGCGCTTGCGCGTGCGGTCGGTGCGCTCAGCGTGCAGGTCGGCCCGGCGAACGCCCGCGCGCAAGAGGTAGTGCCGCAGGCGCGCGCTTCGGATGCCTTCCGAGAGCGGCGAGCACACGAGCCCTTCCCCGCCCGCCTCGGCGTGCATGGCCGTCAGCAAGGGCAGGAGCTCGGACTCGATGCGGAACCGCCGCGAAAGGCCGCTCTTCGTGGTCTTGAGCTCGCCGGCGCGGGAGCGGTCGACGGCCTGGTGCACGTGAACGACGGCGTGCTCGAGGTCGACGTCGGCCCACCGGAGCGCGTCGAGCTCGCCCGCCCGAAGGCCCGTGTAGACCGCGAGCGCGGCCGCCCGCCGCCAGCGTACCGGCACGTCGTCGCACTCGACGAAGCGGAGGAGCTCCGACGGGAACAGGTAGCTCTTCGCCTTCGACGTGCCGCGGTCCGGCGGTGCGACGTCGCGGCAGGGGTTGTCGTCGCGCACGCGGAGCCCGGGGACCTTCGAGCGCACGGCCTCGCGGAACATCTTCGCGACCAGCACCCACACGTTGCTCGCGGTCTTCCACGAGAGCTCGTTCGAGCGCACCTTCGCGTCGAGCGCCGCCACGAGCCGCTCGATGTCGGCGCGCGCGACGGTCGCCATCTGCAGGCCGCCGAGCTCGGGCCCGATGTGATTTACGAAGCGGCCGCGATCGTCGTGCGCGGACGTGAGACCGCGGGACTCGCGGTCCGCCACGAACGTGCTGAACCACGCGGCGACGCTGCCCTCGACGGCCGCGCCGCCATCACCGCCGCCAGTGGGCGGCTTGCCGCGAACACCGGCCGCGCGGACTTGCTCTTGCTTTTTGAGCGTGCGCTCGCGGGCCATCTGCTCGGACGTGCCCTTCGGGAACGGCGGGAGGCGTTGCTTCGTGCCGTCGACGAGAACGACGATGCCCTGGAGAAGGCCGGCGTTCGGGCCCGTCTTGATGCGGATGACGGTGCCGACTGAGGGCCGACCAGCGCGCTTAGAGTTCGGTGGCATCCGCCAGTACCCTCCTGAGCTCGTCAATGTCACGGGCTCCGTTGGCGCGAAACATGTCTCGGTTGAGCACTCCAGCTGCACCGTCGCCGAAGTTCGTATCCTTGTCGTACACGGGCAACTCGCCCGTTGCCATCTGCACGTGCAAGTTGGCGCCCGAGAGGTTCGTTCCGTGAAATCGGCAGCCAGAGACGAACGCGTTCACAAAGTCTGCGCCAGCAAAGTTCAAGTCCGAAAAATCGGCTCCTTGAAGGTCTGCCCCCCGCAGACGGATTTGGCTCCCCACAGGGTCCCGCGATGCATCTCGACGACCGATCACCGTCACGGCGGCCTGAACCATTGCCGCGTGAAACTCGCCGCCCTTCATGCCCACCGATCCACGGAGGAGCGCACACAACGTTTCGATGATGGCCCAATGGTCCTGGACCGAGTCGCGTGCGACGCGGTCCAGCGCGTAGATCCCACCGACCGCCGACATCCCGCCCTTATCGATCATCGCGACGGCCGTCGCGAAGCGTGCGGTGACGTGCTCCATCCGGCTTAGATCCTGACTGATCGAGGTAGCGCGAAGGTCGCGCTCTTTGTGAACGGTTCGCCAATACCAGGTGAGCAGGACGACCGGCGCCGCGGCGACGCCCGAGAGAAGAAGCCATGGCGGGTTCTGGATGCCGGCTTTGCAGAGCGCCGAAGCCGACCCGGTGCAGAGTGCGTTGGCCCCCCCAAGCGCGCCGAGCGCGATCGCGAGACCGGCGACGGCCGCCGCAATCATCCTGCGAAGCATCCGGGCGGTAACGACGTCGAAAGCGTCAACCACCTTCGTCATCACAGGCTCCTTCGTCCGCCGCAGCGCTGACTGCCGCATTCCACCCAGAAACCACCGCGAGCTCAAGCCCCGCGGTGTGAGCGAGTACCGCTGCTCCTCGAAGCCTGAGCGCGACGTCTTCGAGTGCTTCACCTTCCCGAGGTGGGTGAAGGTGATCGATTGCTGATCGAAGGACTTCGACAGCCCTCCCGGCCCGCTTGTTGGCTTCGAGCAGGCCGGGGTGTTCGTGAGCGGTCAAGGCGACACCTCGTGCGACAGTTCGTCAGCAAAGCTGAGGCGTCGGCGAATTCCCTCGACCATGTGCAGGAGCGGATCGCGGGTGGCGCCATTTCGGCGCTCGAGCAGCTCTTCGACGACCTCGAGCTCGAGCGCCGCTTGCGCGATGATGTGGCGCAGCACTTCGGCCGCGTCGCCTTTGCTGTCGTTCACTCCGAGCGCCTCCGCCGCCCAGCGCACGAAGAGCTGAGCATCCGCGTCGTCTCGGAAGATCACGTTCCCACCGCCCCGAGCTCGAGGAGTTCGATCGCATGGTCCACGTCGTCGAGCAGCGGGACCGCGGCACCGAGCACGCGCGGGCGTGGCGCTCGACGGCCGGCCCCGG
Organism: Polyangiaceae bacterium; assembly: GCA_035499895.1. Classification (GTDB taxonomy): domain Bacteria; phylum Myxococcota_A; class Polyangia; order Polyangiales; family Polyangiaceae; genus PMG-095. The sequence continues at coordinate 3,003 of DATJXW010000162.1, forward strand.
GCACCCGCTGCCGAGACTGCCTCCGGCGCCCCTCGAGCGCTTCGATCGCGGTCAGCGCCGCCGCGAGCTCGCCGAGCGCTGCATCCGTCTCGCCCGGCTGCCAGCTGAACCGAGCGACCGGAGCTCCGCCTTTCTCGCGGTCCACGGTGACCACGAGCATCCCATCGCCGGTGGTGAAGGACGTCTTGTAGCCCTTCATGTTTCGGCGCTCCCCTGGCTCTCGCTGCCTTCGTCGTCCTCGCTGGCCTCGGTTTCGCTCTTGAGCCAAGAACGCGCGTACTGCACCCGGGCAAGGCACTCGGCGAGCTCGCGCCCACCGGCGGGCAAGTCGTAATTCTCTTCGTGCGCTCCAATCGCGAGCAACGCATCAAGGGCAGCTTCGATCGCCCCGTCGAGCTTCTCGATGATCGAAACAACGCCGTCTGTCTCGAGCGAAACTTCCGGGATGCTCACGACGCACCTCCCGCCGCCTTCGTCGCCACCTGCTCGGTGACGTAGTCGACGTCGCGCTCGGCCGCCTTGATGCCCTCCGCGTGGAGCCCAAGCTCCCAGCGCACTTGCCACAGCCGGTGATGGGCCTCGGCGATCTGATGCAGCGCCTCGTAGTCCCTGCTGGCCACGAGGCTCGCCATCTGCTCGGCGAGGAGGTCGCTCGCTTGGACGAGCTTGTCGCCCACCTCACGAGCGAGCGCTCGAGCGGCTCGGTCCCTCGACGTCTGCCGTTTGATGCCTGCCCTCTTCGCTGCCCGCTCCACTTCCCCCGCCGGCAGCGGGGTTTCGGACGTGCGCTTGGTCCCTCGTTTCGAACGTGTTTTGCTCTTGGATGTCATGAGGCTTGCTCCTCGTGGCCAGGGGTCGGGCTGTTAGAGCAGCGCCGGCCCCACTCTTCATCTCTTCGGTTTGGGTTTAGGCTTCTCTTTGCCGGCGACTCCGAGCCCCTCCGCCTTCGCGTAGTACCGAAGCGCGTATCTAAGCGCGTCGGACCGCGAGAAGACCCCAACGCTCTCTTGGATTGCGTCCAAGATCGCGAGGTCCTCCGCGGCGAGTCTCATCGTCGTCTGCTTTGCGGAAGCCATGCGTATCCCGATGTATCCCACTTGGGAGCCACGACTGTCAAGTGCGTTCTAGGCGAACGAGCGGCTTGAGTGTTTCGAGCAGCCGTTTCTCAATGGTTTTTAGCTTTTCCTCGCTGCTCGCACCGAAGGCTTTCTCGAAGCGCTCTGGAGCGAATTCCGCTTCGTCGCGGTGGACCATCGCCACGGCCCAGCCCCACTGATTCACGTAGATCTCCACCCTTGCCTTGAGCAAGTCTTGAAGCACCACCTGCACCTCATCAGGTAGGTGCACCGTAGCCTTTGCGACCGCAGCTCGGTAGCGCTCTTCTTGCGGAAGAAGACTCCTCCATCGCAATTCGACATCCGCAACCTCTCGCCCTGTCGTTCGATACAGCCCTGATGCGTTCCTGACCGCCTGCAAGTAGTCGAGCGAAGTTGCCAATACTTCGGCGGCGACCTCGGCCTCTTTGGGAAACCGAAAAAACTGCGCGATCAGATCTCTCACGAGGTCATGGCGAAATCGGTCGGCCGCTGTCGAAAGCTCCGACTTGAGGTGCTCAACGTTCCGTGAGTTCAACCACGCGACAAGGGCAACGATGATCGAGCCGATCATCCCCAACGCGGCGACATCCATGGCCATAGCAGCGCATCATAACGAACAGCGGCCCGAGCATGCATACCTGAGCTTCGTGACGGTCGTCCGAGACACATGCACGCTTCACTAGTTACTATTGACGGGTCACGGCCGCCCGGGTCTCCTGGAATGATCGGCGAACCGTAAACTTCGCGCGACCAAGGGAGAGCTCTGATGGCAAAATGGGCTGACTGTGTAATCACCCGGGTGCGCTTCAACGCTGCGCGCACGCACATCGACGAACTCGAAGTTCACGACGACCTGGATACCTCTCTTGGTCCAGCACGAACAGAGTCCCGGTTCACCGTGATCGCGAACCTGAGATACAAAACGTACATCACTGCACCGCCAAGCGGCGAGAGCGTGCGAAAGGGCGCCCTCGTCTACACCATAACGATCAGCGGCAACGTCTACCTGAAGACCTACGCGGACGGCACCACCCGCGACAACCTCGACAACCTGCCCGAGTTCTGAGGCTCAAGGGATGTCGCTAAAGGACAAGGCTGCGCTACTCGGCGCATGCTGCCTGACGTCCATCGCGTTGCTCTTGCTCGTCATCGCCGTCGTTTCGCTCAGCGCTGCGAAGACCGAGGGCGAGAAGCGCATCGAGCCGGTGGTGAGCAATCCGCTCGTGACCGCTCAGGTTCACCCGAGCGCAAGCCAGAGCGCGGGCGGCCAATCGCCGATCGCTGCGTCCCCGACGCCCGAACACGCCGCGATGCCAAGTCTTGCTGGGGCGCTCGCGTTCTGTCGGGCACGCGGTGTGGAGACGCATGACGCGCCCTTGCTCGACGGAACTCCCCGCGTCCTAGGCACGGCGCCGACGCACGACCTGAACTGCGAGATCGTCGGCAATCCGACCGTCGAAAGCGTGGGCCTGATGCTCCCGATCGCCGCGAGCGACCGCCGCACCTCCGCCGTACGCGCCTTCATGGCGCTCGCTGCGTGGAAGGACGGAGAGAAGTGGTTCGACCTTGCCGGTGAGAACGAAATGAAAGCCGTCGACGCGGTGACGTTCACGGTACACCGGCGGGCTCCTCTGAACATGATCACGCTCGACATGGAAAGAACGGGGCACGCGCACTAAGCGTCGGGCTCGTTGACGGCCGAACCGATTCCGCGTCTTCTGGGAGGATCGGGCGCCTCACGCGCCGAGGAGGTCACCATGGTTCGTTCTCTCTTCGCCGGTCTCGCGCTCTCGCTCCTCGCCCTGCTTGCGGCTGGCCCCGCGGACGCAAGTCCAGAACTCGAGCACCGCGGCTGCTGCTCACACCATGGCGGCGTCTGCGGCTGCAAGAGCGATCGTACTGTCTGCTGCGATGGTCAGCTCTCTCCGACGTGCGGGTGTGATTGAGGCTGCTACGCTCACGCCCTGATGCCCATCTTTCGCGTGAAGCCGCTTCCGCCGCTGCTGGCTCCGCCGTTGTTGGCTGAGCCTCGTCCGACGAGCATCGTATGCGACCAGCGCGGCGCAACGCTCGTGCGTGGCGTCACTGGATACGGGACTTACCCCACCCTCTCGTTAGCGCTCGACGCCACCGCGCTCCACCATGCCCTCGACCTGGAGCCAGTTCCGACCGCTGAAGAGCTCGCACATGTTCCGAGCCTACGTTCCCGCTGAAGACGATCCAACCGGATCAGCTCCGGTTGTTGTTGTGCACGGTCGATCGATGGTCTGCCTCGCCGAGTGCAGCACGCTCGAGGAGCTTCGAATGGAAATCGCGGACGCGTGGGAAAGCGAAGTCGTCGTGACGGACCCTGATGGCTTGATCGTCACGCGCGGGTAGCTCGTCGCACCCGATAGCTCAATGCCGCGAGAGCCTCGTCGGCGCGCTGCTTATGATGGACGAACGCATTGAGGTCCTCTGCCGCCATCGGCATTGGGTCTGTCACCGGTGGAAGGGGCTTCACCCCTCCGAGTTTCGCGAAGAACGCATTAGCGAGTCTGGCATGATGAAAATGGAGGCCGAGATACTCTTCGTCGGTCATCGGAGTGCGCTCCTGAGTTGCCTCCTAAGCCTACGCTCCACCCATACCTGACGCTCAACGACGCCGTCCTCCGCTAACGAGCTCGCTACCTCGCTCCCGACGACGTGAGCTTGATCGGCCTCTTCGACCCCGAGCCCGTCTGCTTCACCTCGGCGCTCGCGCCGTCCGCCGCCTTGACCGTCACCTCGAGCGCGTCGTGCTCTCGCCGCTCGAGCGCGTCGATCAGGCGCTGGAGCTGCTCCGAGCCCGCCGGAACCCCCGCGAGCTGCGGGGGCACCGAGGGCAGCGCACCGGCCTGGGACGCGGGCGCGACACCCGGGGGCAGTCCGGGCACCTGGATCGGCGCACCGAGCCCGACGGCCGCCGGCACCGCGGGGAGCTGGTTCACCGCCGGCAGTCCGACGCCCGGGTGTTCCTTCGCGAACCTCCGCCGCGCGTCGAGGTCCATCGCCTCGTCGACCGCGCCGAAGAAGCTTTGCCGGCCGCCGAAGACCGCCTTCACGCCCTCCCAGGCGTGCCCGCCGCTCTCGCCCTGCAGGCTCTGCCATTGACTCCACGCCAACGCGAGCGCGCCAACCGCAGCCGTTGCCGCGCCCAACGTCGCGACGAGCGCTCCCGTTGCCGCCTCTGCCGCCACGAGCGAAGTCGTCGCTCCGTCGGTCGCCACGGCCGAAGCCCCGATCTCGCCGATGAAGAATGTCTCCGCCGCGCCCGCCGCACGGGCCCCCAGCGCGAGCGCACCGCGCGCGCCGTTGGCCAACCACGTCGCCGCAGTCGCGGCCTTCTGTTGGAGCTCGAGCAGCAACAGCGCCACCTGCCATGCGTTCGTCGCGGCCTTGACCGCTACGAAGATCCCGACGCCCGTGCCGACGATGCCGAGCAAGACTTTGTGCTCGCGCGCGAACGCCGTGATCTGCGGCCGATACACCACGAAGGCGGTCCCGAGCGCGATAACCCCGCCGGCGACGAGCAAGTAAGGGTTCGCCTCCGTCACCGCATTGAACACACCCATCGCGAAGGCAGCCGTCTTCACCGCGGCGGCAACGCCGAGCGCGACCGGACCGATCGTGCCGATCGCGAAGCCCACATCACGAATCGCAACGGGCCACGACGGGAATCGATCGAAGAGCCGATCGACGACGCCGAGCGGCCCGCGCACGCCGCCGAGCCCGTCGCGGAGCGATCCGAAACCGTCCTTCATGCCGTGGGAGAACATCTCGGCGCCGAAGCTGGCTTTCTCGAGGAACTCCATTACGCCCGAGACGATCAACGCCTGGTTCGCCTGGAGCCACGCGTTCGTTCCGTCGATGACCCCTCGGAGCGGGCCCGACTTGAGCTCGAAGAGCTGGTCGCTGAGAACGCCAACGGTCGAGGTGAGGAGCTTCCACGACCCCTTCGTGTCGTCCAGGTTCAGGCTCGCCATGTGATGTGCCGCGCCGTCGGCGTTTCGAAGCGACGTCGCGAGCTCGTCGAAGACACCCGTCTTGAACGCGTCGGCGAGTTGGATCCCGGCCTTCTCGCCTCGGAGCCCGATGAGTTCGGCGAGGAAACCGAGCCGGTCCATGTTGCCGCCGGCCTTGTCGCCAGCCTTGGCTAGCTGTCCGAGAATGTCGCGGAACGGCAGCGCATCGCCGTGCGCGTCCTTGAACTTTACGCCCATGGCCGCCATCTGCGTCGCGGCTTCCTTCGAGGGCTTCGTGAGTTTAGTGAGCATCGTTGAGACCGCGGTGCCGGCGGTCGACGAGTCGATGCCCATCTTCATCATCAGCCCGATCGCGGAGGCCGTGTCCTCGAGCGAAACGCCAAGCGTCTTCGCCGCTGGGCCCGCGATAGTGATCGCAGTCCCGAGATCCGTGATCGTCGCCCCGGTGCGTGTCGAGGCAAGCGCGAGAACATCGGCGACATGCGCCGCCTTTGAGGCTTCGAGCCCGAAGCTACGAATCGAGCTCCCGACCACCGTCGACACCTCCGCCATGCCCTGGCCGGAGGCCGCTATCGCATCGAGCACACCGGGGATGGCAGCGAGAATCTCGGTCGAGCTGAAGCTCTTGCGTGCGAGCATCTCCATGGCTTGGCCGACCTCGTCGCTCGAGAACTGCGTAACGACACCGAGCCGCATCGCCTCGGCGGTCAGGTCGCCGATCTGCGCGCGGCTCTTGCCCATCACGGATCCTACAGTCGTCATCTGATGCTCGAAATCGGCGCCGGCGGTCACGATGCGCGACAGCCCGACGCCGACGACTGCACCGAGTCCAGCACCCACCGCGGCGACACGAGCGAGACCTCCGGCGATCCGATCTATGGCTCCACTCGCTTCGTTGATCGCACCGCCGACGTTCCGCGAGAACCGCGCGGTGCGCGTCTCGATCGCGCCGAGCACGGTGCTGAATCGATCCGTGCCACGGAACACGGCCTCAATCGTGAATCTTCCGCCCATTTATCCAGTCCTTTCGGGCGCGCTGCGACGCGCCAACGCGATCACCGCCAAACCGCACGACCGCTACTGGCCTCATGCCGAGCCGGCGAGAGAGCTCCCGAACGGCTCGCGCGTCGGCGTCGCGGAGCGAGAGCTCGATGGTTTGGTCGGCGCGCTCGACCTCGGGGAAGTGATCGGCGATGTCATCTGCAAAGGGCATGTGCTTGAACCTCAAAAAACCCGGAGCAGCCCGATCGCGCTCTGGCCGTAGGACCCTGAATTCGCGAGCGTGATCGCCGACGTCGACGCAAGCGTGATCGCGCCGGTCAGCGTCGCGAAGATGGTGCTGCCGAGGCGCGCGTCGCCGGCGGGGAACAGCACGCCGTATTGATCGACCGCAGCACGCGAGCCGCTCAACGTGAGAGCGTGCTCCCCGTTCGCTAAAATATCGAACGAAAATGGAGCCGGGTTCGCCGTGTCGTCGACGGCGATCGTCGCCGCGAGCTGGACCGTGTACGTCCCGGCCGCGAACGAGAACGAACCGTCCGAAGGCGCCGCGAGCATCTCCATGCATGGCCAGAGCGTGAGCAGGCTCCCCGGCGCGACACGCTGCGAATTCACGCGCCGGCGGGACGCGTAGAACGCGGTACCCGTCGCTGCCCTCACGGCCGTCACGAGCGTGCCTCCATCGTTGAGCACTGCGCTCACCGCCGCCGAAGCTGCGTCGGATGCGCCCGCGGGCACGGCATCGCGCTCGCCCGCAACCGGAGCGAATGCCGCTCTGTTCGCCGCCGGCGTCCGGAGGGCGAAAAAGAAGAGGTTCGCCCGGTCGGGGCCCCCATTACCGGGACAGAACCGGGAAAAGTCGTACGACATCGTCGTGTTTTGGAGGCGGGTGGTCACGAGCTCGTAGAGGAGCGCGTCCGCCTGCGCGCGTTGCGCGGCGGAAGGTGCGTCACAGCAGCAGATCACGAGGTCGGAAAGAACGTCGGCGAGTGCCATCGGTTTGCCTGTCAGCGGGCGCGTCGTGCGCGGCGTTTCTTGATGACGAGCTCATGAGCAACATGCTCGGCGAGCGCTTCCTTCACGTCCCCGAGCGTTGACGGCGTGAGCCGCGTGTGTCGCTCCACTCTCATTGGCTGGCGAGCTCGGCGGCCGACGGTACGTGCCCAAGGCACCGCGCCATGAAGATGATCGCGACCGGATGCGCGGCGTCGACCTGGTTCGCGCTGAGCATCGCCGGCGCGAGGTACGCGTCCGGCGCATCGCTCAGGTCGTCCCTGAACGGCCGGCGCGCGGCGAAAGCAACCACCGCCTGGTCGCTGAGGTCGATGTACCCGGTGTCGCGGATGGCCGACGAGAGCTCCCCCGCATCGACCGCGTCGAAGACCTCGTCGACGGTGCAACCTGCGAAAAACGCGAGCTGCTCTGCGTCGACGTGCGCGGCGGGGATTTCTGCGGCCGCCAGTCCCGCCCGAACCTCTTCGACACTCACGCCCGTGCGCTTGGCGACCTCTTGATACGTGAGCGTCGGCCTCGGCCGGCGAACGGTGCGCCGGTCCTGCTGGAGCATGAGCCGCGTGGTCGGCTCGAGCAGCTGCTCCGGGTCGATCTTTCGCTTGCGCGCCCAGGCGACCGCCGCCGGATGTGCTGCATCGATGCGATTTCCTCGAACCGCCGCAGCCAGCGGGCCCTGGCAGGCCTCGGTGATTGAGCTCCGGCTGCGCCCGGAATGCTCGGCGAAGGCGGACCGGCTGATCAAATGCTCGCGATAGTTCTTCGGCTGGTCGGTGCGTTGGGGCATGAGAGTGCTCTTTTTGAAGGAGAAATGCGGGCGCCGTCGGAGCGCGCGTCGGCCGCGTCCGAACGAGCTCCCGAACAAACCCGAACAGTTCGGAAAAAAGATCCGAACTAAATTTTGAAAACCGATTGAGCGCGAGGCCCGCGGTCGCCATCGCGAACGGCGGCACCCCGGTGATACCCGGACAGGACCCGCTAACTATCGGAGATTGCTTATCAATATCCGAACAAGTGATGCCTGCGGAACTGATCGATCACCGCCGCCTGCATCATGCTCGGCACCTTCGGCCCGAGTGCGGTCAGCGCACGCTGTAGCGTTGCGTGCGGCGGCACGTGCGCGCCGCTGTGGCTGAAGTCCCAGAGCAAGCGGAACTTGATGGCGCGGCCCGCGCGGTGTCTGCCACTCCACGCGCGCTTGCCTCCGACGATGCTGAAGAGCGCCTTGCCGCCGCGTGCACGCTCGAGCAGCGCGACCTTCTTGCCCTGCTTCACGGCCATCGCGATGGCGATGGCGTTGCGCTGCTTCTTGCTGCCCTTGAGCTGAGGGTGAGCCACGCTGATGGCGCCGAGGCGGTTGCCGGAACGCACCAACCTCGTACGACGCGACCCGGGCGCCTGCCCCGCCGCCGACGGGCCCGGGATGCCTTTGAGGCCGGCGCGACCTTTCGACACGCCGCCCTCCTCCTGGAACCCCATGTACGGCGCCGTGGAGCCGACCGACGCTTGGATCGCTTCGCCCGTGCCAGCCGCGCGCACGACCATCACTGAGCGCTCGGTGAACTGGTTTCGGGTCGTGAATTGTTGGCGGATCTCGCCCCGCCACAGCCGCTGAGCCTCGTAGGCCTGCGAGTTCAAGGCGGTCTTGATCGCGTACGGGACCGCCGTCTCCTTGCCCTTTCGAAGATCCCGGAGGAGCTTCTCCAGCCCGTTCCATCTGATGGTGAGCGTCATCAGTCCTTCTCGAGCACGACGCCGTGGAAAACGAGGTCTTCGAGCTGCTTCCACGGCGCACGGTCGACGTCCGCGCGGAAGTCGCTCAGCTTCACCTCTTCGCCCGCCTTCAGCGTTCGATTGTCGAACGTCTTGAGCTGCTGGCGAGGGGCGACCGCGTACTTGTAGGTCTGGGCGGCACGTGCCTGCGCGTACTCGAGCTCGACCTTTTGCCGCGTTTCTTCGTCGCCGTACTGCCCAGCGCCACCGATGTTGGTGCGGAGGTTGACGTACTGGTGGGTCATTTTTCTGTGGTTCCTTCCGCGCGGCGCACGCCGCGGTTTGCTGTCATGCGCTCGACGATGAGGTCGCCGAGGTCTTTGGGGCCGTGGTTCGCTGCGGGTTCGGGCTCGCCTGCAAATGGACGGCCGCCGCGCCCGCCCACCATTCGGGCGACGATTTGGTCGCCGAGATCGCCGGGCTCGTTCGGATTGCCACGCATTCCGCGCGGAGGGGTCACCCCGGCCGCAGCGTCGTCGTCCTCGTCTTCACGGTCGAAGAGCGCGATGACCTCGGAGATGGAGGCACCGCGCGCCCGCATGTCGCGGCACCGCTCCATGAGCTCCCCGGCACGCTCCGCGTACGCGAGCTCGTCCTCGCCGGGCATGGGACCTCCCACGCGCTGCGCGAGGTACTGAGCGAAGTTCGCGTACGGGTCCGCGCTCACGGCCTTCTTGCCGGGCGGGGCAGCGACGCGGTCGATCATCCCAGCCAGCCGAGCCGCTGAAGCGAGCATGACGCCGCCGCGGCCGAAGTTGGCATTCACCGTCTTGGCGTCCGTTTTTCGGCCGTTCGCGATCGCATCGACGAAGAGCTCGTGGATGGCGTCGAGTTCGGCACGGACGACGCCTTGACCTTCCGCCGTCGTGACGTCGGGGCGCTTGTTCGGTGCGTTCGAGCTGGCGAGGTCGACGACCTGGTCGTCCACGAAGATCGAGCAGGCCACGCCGATGCTCCCGAACTCGGACGCCGGCGTTACGGCCGTGATCTTCCCCGCGACCGCGGCGATCGCGTAGGCCGCCGAGCATGCGCACGAGGCGACGACGCTGATCGGCTTGCTGAAGGCTCGGAGCGCCTGAAGGGTCTCGAAGAGCCCAGCGACCGAGCCGCCGGGGCTATCGACGTTCAGGAGGGCGCGCGAGACGCTGGGGTCTGCATCGGCCATCGCGAGCGCCGCGATGATCGAGCTGTAAGTCGTGTTCCCGAATCCGAAGATCATCGCCAGAAAGTCGGGGGCCTTCGTGAGCAGCCCCACGACGTTGATTTGAGCGACGTCGCCGCTCACTGAAAGCGGAGCGCTCCCGCGCGCTGACGCCTCGCTCGTGAACTTCTCGCGTCGGTCGACGTCGAACGCCGCGGGTGATTTGAGCGCCTGGCGGAGTTCGGTCGCGGTGTCCTGCTTCAGCAACCATTTCATTTGTTGAGGGTCTCCTTCGCGGCTTTTTTCCGCGCGAACGCCGGCCCGAAGAGCCGGCAAAACAAGCGCAACCTGAGCTCCCAGGCGATCGCGGACTCGTACGGCGGGTGGCACACCTTCGCGGCCGCATCGGCCCAGAGCTCGGGGTCGACACCTTCCGGGCACGGCGGTGCCGGCGGGATGCAGGCGACGTGCACGACAGAGCCGAGAACCTCGGTCGTCGCCTCGCCTGGTTCGACCTCATGCGTGCAGCGTGCGCAGAACACCTCGCGCGGAGGCTCCGCGTGCTCGGAGTCCGTCGAGTGGACGATCATCGGTTCGGCGTCTATCGTGTGAGTCATGCGTGGTAGCGGGGGTGCGGGGAAAAGCGTCGCAAGGCTTGGGCGAGGTAGACCCTCGCGAGGATTTGCTCGACGCCGAGGTCGGGTTCTTCGTACGGCTGAGGCGGCTCGGCCTCGCGTGGCGCGTCCTGAACGAGGAGACGGCGCTTCGGCGTGGCCGGCGAGTCGGGTGACGCCGGCTGCGCCTCGAGCGCGTCAGCGACGGCGCGCAGCACGCGGGCGAAGGTGCTCTTCGTCACGTTCAACCCTTGCTCGGGTCGTGGGTGTCACCGGCTTGCCACGGGCGGTGCCCGACGAGGATGGGGGTAAGGATGGCGAGCACGCGCTCGCGCTCGGTCGTGGTGTCTGCTGAGTCAGCCATTTTTGCGCTCCTTTCGAGCGGGTGAAGGTGGAGAGCGTCAGCTTTCGCCGACGCGAGTCGAAAGCTCGACCGGTTTCAAATGGCGGTCCGATACGCCACCCAGGGCCCCGGGTTCTTTCTTCTCGCCCGGCGCGGAACGCCGGCCTCTCCGTGATCTTTTCCTCGGCGCTAAGCGCCGTTCGCGACTCTCGCGGCGCCGATGAGCTCGGCGAGCGGCTTCGTCGGGACCGCCGCCTTGTCGTCGTCAGTGAACGGCCTGTCAATGACGCGGCGAATGCTACGCGGTCGCTCTGTCGCGCGTTCGATCTTCACCGCGCCGCCGCGCGCTCGGTGCTTTTCGAGGTCCTCGCGAAGCCAACTACGCCAGCGGGCGTGCCAGTCGGTGTACTCCCTCGGATATTCGTGATCGAGCCAGCGCCGTCGTGAACGCTCGATGTCGACGCCCGACGCCAGGGCTTCCGCCTCGACCTTCCGATCCTCTTCGTTCGAAACAAAATCGGGCGGGGGACGGCGCGAGCCAAGCTCGCGCTCTTCCCTGTCCCCTTCCCCCTGTCTTCTTATTTTGTCCTCTTCGGGGGCACCGGTGATCCCACCCGTCCGGTCTGGGTGATCCCACCCCTGGGGCAGCGGTGATCCCACCGTGGGGCTCGGTTGATCCCGGGTAGGGCTTGCGTGATCCCACCCCCCGTGCGTTGCCTCGGATCGCAGCGATAGCGAGTAGACGTTCGTGTCGGCGTCGCCATGGTTGCTAGCGCGTCCGCGCTCTACGCGCAGGACGAGGGGACCGGCATCAAGCTCGAGCTGCTTCAAGTAGCGACGCACTGCTCCGGGGCTGGTTCTCGCTGCCTTGGCGATCGTGCGCACGCTGGGAAAGCAGGTGCCGTCCGCGTTCGTGAATCCGAGCAGCTCCTGTAAGATGTTCCGCGGGGCCTTCGCCAACGAGCGGTCGTCCCGCAATGCCCACAGCATTCGAAGCGTGAGCGGCGCCTCCGTCACCGAGCGCCTCCCACCAGCCGTAAGCTCTTGTCGGCCTGCGCCTCCCACGAGTCCATCGACGTCGCGGCCGTCTCGATACGCTCGCGGCGCTGCACCGGCGCTGCCTCGATCGCTGCTCGCAGGTCGGAAGCGCGAAAAACATACCGCCCGCGCTCGACCTGGCTCGCCTTCAGCCTCCTCGAGCGGATCCATGAGCGGAGCGTGCTCGGGCTGACGCCTTCCCGAGGCTCCGAGAGATCGTAGAGCGGATCGGAGGTGTCGCCCTCGGGCAGCGCATGAGCGAGCACCTCGAGCGCGTCGGCTTGCGAGCGGAGCGCGAAAACCTGCGCTAGGAGCGCTGCACGGTGATTGGGTCGCTCGGCGTTCATTCTGCTCAACTCGCTCGACCCGCCATGCCCCGACGATGATCGTCGCGTTCCTGGGAGGTACCGACGGGAAGCAACGCTTCCGCGCGTTCGTAGCGGGCGATCGTGCGATCGCCGGGTAACCGGAGAGACCAGCTCTTCCGAAGCTGCACCGACATGCTTCGCGGACAGCTGGTCGTGCCCTTCGAAACGGCGCCGCGCACGACCGGCAACGCGGAGAGTCCGGCGGCTTTGCGCTCGTCGGGTGTCCTCGGTTCGTGCTCCGGGAGCTTGATCGCCTTCCGCTCTTCCGCCTTTGCGCGCAGCAACCTGCGTCGCTCACTCTTAGTCACGGCAGTCCCTTTGTGGTTTGCTCGAGGGAGCGCTCGACGGCCTCACAACGGGCGCGCACCGGCTCCGAGACAAGCTCCGGGTTCGCCATGTAGACGCGCCAGCTCACCGGCGAGACGTCGGCCAATACGGACGCCTGCACCTGGCTCATTTTCGCCGCGCGAAGCAGCTGTTTGATGTAGTCCGCATGACTCATCGCACACCTCGACTGATCGCTGGTCTTGTCGAGGGAAGCGGCGCCGAAGCCGCTTTCCGTCAGGGCGCCACGGCTATTTGCCGCAGCCTGTCGCTCGACGACCTAGCGCTAACTCTTATGCCTGAGAAAACCACTGGATGCAGGGCCGGGCCGCGTACGAAGTTTTGCCCCGACCTATTCAGCCGGAAGCGCGCGCAAGGTCCACCATCGCCACAGCGAGTGCTCGTAGCTCGCCCGAACCCTCTCGGTCTTTGCGCTGCTGCCGCGCGTCTTGCTCGAGAGCGCTGACGTCCACATCGCTGCCGAAGCACGCCTTGAGGACTGCCGCTGCGGACTGTTTCGCCGTCGACGAGCCGGCGTCGTCCCCGCGGTTTCCCTTCTTCGCTTCGAGGTACAGGAGGACGTAACCGATCGCCTGCTCACGATCGAGGTTCGTGTCGTCCCGGGGATCGGCGAGCTCGCGAAGCTGCTTCATCGATAGTCCGCGGCCGTCTTTCGACGTCTCTTTGCTGCCGGCGCGCACAGCCTCGTCGATGGAGGCGACGACGCGGAGGAGTTCCGCGATCCCGCGCTTGAAGCGCACCTCGGCTTCGTCGATGACTTGCCGCGCGTTGGCGCGGGCGGCCGAGGGTACGCCCATCTCGGCATGCTCTTCGTCACGGCGCTCGAAATCCGCACGCTGACGCGCCAAAAACTCGTGCCACGACCGGGCGGATGCCGCGAGTTTCTCCCGCCGATCCAGGATCTGACGCCAGAGCCCCAGCTGCTCCGGCTTCTCGGGGATTACGAGCGGATCGCCCGGGCTGGTCATGCTGCCGTCCGAACCTACCCCTTCCCGCCCCGCTTCGCGCGCTCCGACGCGAGGTCCGCCACCTCCGGCGCTCCCGGCTCCGCTTCCGCGAGCAACCGCCCGAGCGCCTCGTGCGCGACCCTCGCAGCGTGCAGGTCGCCCGCTGTCGTCGCCGTCGAGATCGTCTCCGCGAGCGTCGCGACGAGCCGGGCTCGCGGACTCAGGTCGGCCCCTTCCGCTTGATCAAAACGTTTTGATCGCGTACCAGGGTCCGCATACTTACGTGCACTGACAAGGGTGTCCGATGCTTGCTCCGGCTTCACGACCAGGCTATTTTCCTGCTGGATCGTGCTTCCGGTGCAGGTTCGATCCCCGTCACTCACCCCAGTCTTCTGCGACGCTCGACACGGCCCGGTGCGGGCGTTCGCGGTCGCAAGATTGAAGAAACACGGCCCCCACGGAGAAGTGTTTCACTTCGGAGGCCCCGGCTGCAGGGTGAAAGGAATTAACGGAGATCTGATCGAAGCGAGGGGCGGTTGGCGCGGCACGCTCGCGCGGCGTCGCTACGAGGTGCTCTTGGGGTGCGTCGTGCTCCTGAGTCTCGTGATGCGCGTCTACGCGTCGTTGCGCTGCTCCTTCTGGCTCGACGAAGTGTGGACCCTTCAGGACTCCGGGCAGCCGTGGCCGCTCGTTCTGCGCGGCCCGTCGCGCGAGCACCCGCCGCTCATGTACTGGCTGGTTCGGCTGTCGATGAACGCTTTCGGCACGTCCGAGACCGCCGTTCGGCTGACCTCGCTGGCGTTCGGCTGCGTGCTGCTCGTGGCGACGTACTACCTCTGCCTCGAGCTCGAGTTCGATCCTCCGGCGGCGCTCATCGTCGTCGTGTCCGTCGCCCTCGCGCCGTTCTTCCTGAACCACGCGATCGAGGCGCGCCAATACGCGATGATGCCCGCGTTCACGACGCTCGCGACCGTCTTCACGCTTCGCTTGCTGCGCCGTCCGACGGACACGGGCTCTCTCGTCGGGCTCGCCGTGAGCGGCGCGGGAGCGGTCCTCACCCACTACTTCGCGCTCGCCTACGTGCTCGCGCTGCTCGGCGCGCTCGCGGTCGGCACGGTTCGCACCTGGGCGCCGCGTCTCTGGTCGCGTCGCGTCGGGTGGAAGAGCGTGCTCGTCCTCGCCGCGCTCGCGCTCGTCATCGGCTGCGTGGCGTTCGGAGCGCTGCGCTTGGTGACCTTCTACCGGAGCCACAGAATCGGCGGGCGGGGCGGCAGTCTCATCGACCTCCTGCGGCTCGAATTCGCGTTCGTTTGGGACGCGCCGCGCGTCGTACTCGTCGAGCCGTTCGTCTCCGCGGCCGGGCTCGTGTACGTCGGTTTGCGCGTGCGCGGCATCGCGCGGGTCATTCCCTTCGGACTCGCGTTCCCGCCGTGCGCGCTCGCGAGCCTGATCTCGACGGGCCACTTCGTCGCGTCGCGGTACCTCGCGCCGTCGTTCGTCTTCTACCAGCTCGGCGCCACGTCGGCGTTGCTCGCGCTCTGGGCGTTGGTGCGCGGCGGCGAGGGGATTCGCCCGCCGTGGTCGTGGCTGCGTCGTGCGCTCGCGGCGCCGCTCTTGATCGTGCCGCTCTTCGTGCGCGCGGCGCAATACCCGGCGGCCTTCGGGACGGGGCGCGCGTACTACGAGGGACTCGCGCGCTACTTCACGCCGGCGCGCTCGCGGACGACGGCACTCGTCGTCTTCCCGCGCTTTCCCGGTCGATTCATCGTCGAGTACGGCTATCCGGTGAAGGCGCCCGTCATCGATCTCGAGTCGTTCGCGCCGGTCCCCGGCGTGCGCGACTACTTGGTCGCCGATTTCGGGCGCGCGAACCGACGCCGCGAGCTCGAGCAACTCGTCGGCCGCCACTTTCACGTGTCGCCGCGGCGCTGGGAGGCGTTGCCCCGCGTCGAGCTCGACCACACCGAGTTCCAGGGCGCGGTCAACGCTCGTTTGCTGCACTGGCCGCGCTGACGGACTCGCTCCGAGCCCGCTTCGGTAGCGCGGTCTGGGGCAAAAATGCGGCTCCCGTCCGGTAGCGGCGGGGTCGATACTCTCGGGCGTCGGGGTGTGGTGCTCGATCGCAGAGGAGTTTCCCATGTCGAGGTCAACGGCTAAGACGATCACGGAACACGAAGCGAACGAGGTCGCGCGGGCGAATTCGACCGGCAAACGTCCGGTGGTGTTCGTGCACGGACTCTGGCTCTTGCCGAGCAGCTGGGAGCGCTGGGCACAGCGCTTCGAGGAGGCGGGCTACGTCGCGCTCACGCCGGGCTGGCCCGACGATCCCGAGACGACCGACCAGGCGAAGGCACATCCCGAGGTCTTCGCGAACAAGACGGTCGGTCAGGTGGCGGACCACTTCGACTCGATCATCCGCAAGTTGAATCAGCGTCCGGTGCTGATCGGACATTCCTTCGGCGGACTCATGGTGCAAATCCTGGCGGGCCGCGGACTCTCCGCCGCGACCGTCGCGATCGATCCGGCGCCGTTTCGCGGCGTGCTGCCGCTGCCGTTCTCGGCGCTGAAGTCGGCGTGGCCGGTCCTCGGCAACCCGGCGAACCGGAGCCGTGCGGTGCCGCTCACCTACGATCAGTTCCGCTTCGCGTTCGCGAACGCGGTGAGCGAAGACGAGGCGAAGGAGCTCTACGAGAAGTACGCCGTGCCCGCCGCGGGCAAGCCCCTGTTTCAGGCCGCCACGGCGAATCTGAACCCGTGGACGGAAGCGAAAGTCGACACCAAAAACCCCGAACGCGGCCCCTTGCTCGTCATCTCCGGCGAGAAGGATCACACCGTGCCTTGGTCGATCGCGAACGCGTCCTACAAGCAGCAAGCCGAGAACGGCGGCGTGACCGAGATCATCGAGCTCAAGGACCGCGGCCACGCGCTCACGATCGACAGCGGTTGGCGTGAAGTGGCCGACACCGCGCTCGCGTTCGTCCAGCGCTACGTCTGACGCCGAGCGCCGCGCAGCGTCACGGCGCGGAGCGCCGGCCTCAGTGCGTCTCGGCGATCTTGGTGCCGAGGCGGAGCAACGTCGCGGTGTCGGCGTCCGAGACGAGCGCGTAGCCGAGATCGCCCTGGCGAAAGAGCAGCGTGCCGAAGCCGCGCGAGCTCGCGTACGACGCCTTCGTCTTGCCCAGGTTTTGCGGCGTCCCGCGCGGCCACGGCAAGCCGTCCGCGCGAAAAACGAAGAGCGTCATCACGTGGAGTTTCCGCTTGAAGACGAAGGCCGCGGCCTTGCGATCCAAGAGGTACGCGACCGCGCCGCCCGTGAGCACGAACTCGTCGTCGCCGGAAAAGGAGAGCACCGGCGCGAAGTCGAGCTTGCCCTCGAACCACGGCTTGACTTGGTGGCGATCGCTGCTCTCCACCTCGAGCGGACGCTCGGCATACAGCACGCGCAAGTGGTCGTTCACGGCTTCGGTGACGAGCGCGTCCGTGTCGTG
>DATJXW010000163.1:0-87615 GCA_035499895.1 Polyangiaceae bacterium
GGCGACGGGTCGTTCGGGCGCTGGCTCCGCGCGACGCCGACGCTCGCTCGCGGCGACCGCATCCATTTCACGCCGGCCGGCTACGTGGTGCTCGGCGACGCCGTGGCCGCCGCGCTCACCGTCGCCTACGACACGCGCAAACCGAAGTAGCGCGCGCGGCGCCGGGCGAGAGGCGCCTAAAGGCCGAGCTCGTAGCCGATGGTCGGCGCGATCGTCAGATCGGGCAGCATCGCCGTCAGGTTGAAGACCAGCGCGGAGTCGTTCGCGAGGGCGTACATGAGCATGAGCGAAGGGCCGAAGAAGAAGCCGGCGCCGCTGTGGTAGGCGTCGAGCCGGCGCTGCAGGGCGGTGTTCGGATCGTGCAGGTCGTCGTTGAGCAGGCCCGTGTTGTTCGTGGTGACGCAGGTGTTGTCGCCGCTCACGCAATCCAAAATCAAAACCTGCTGCGTCGCGTCGACCTGCGCGTGACCGAACGCGAGCCCGAGGTACGGCCTGAAATTCAGCTTGAACGGGTCCTTACGCAGGCTGTAGTGGACGCGCGCCTCGATGTGGAAGGGACTGAAATCCTTCGGTGCGCCGCGGAACGCCCACCCGATGCGCGCTCCGAGCGCGATGCGATCGAACATGTACTCGTACGAAAGCAGCACGCGCGCCGTCGCGATGGTCAAGCCGGGCTTCACGGTTCCGGCGTAGTTCACGTTCGGGGTGCCGGTGTATTGGTTGCCGCTGTCGAAGCACGAGTAGTGCTGCGCGTCCGAGCTCGTCGTGCCGCAGACACCCTTGGCCGAGCTCATCATGTAAAAGTCGAGCCCGCCGTGGATGCCGAGCCAGTGGTGCTTCGGCGGCCCGAGGCGTTCCTTCAGCTCTTCTTTCGTCGGCGTGTGGCAGATGCCGTCGTTGCACTCGCCGCCTTCGCCGCAGTCTTCGTCCTTGTCGCACTTGGCGGGCTGCTCGCAGGTGCCCTTCACGCACTCCATGCCGGTCTGGCATTCTTCGGAGGCGGCGCACGACGCGCCCCAGCCCTTCTTCGTCTTCACCGCGTGCGTTCCGGGGCAAGCCGGCGTGCCGCGAAGGTCGGTCGGACACTCGTTCTGCTCGTAGCAGCGGGTCGGCGCTTCTTGACCCGGGAGCGCCGGCGGGTTCGCGTTCGAGTGCTCCACCAAGCGGATGCTGAGCGGATTTTCGTGGCGGCCGACGCGCGCGATGACCTTGTTGTTCTCGTTGCGCGCGAAGAGGTAGAGCTTCAGGACGCCGCGCTGCCCCGTCGCGGTACACGGAATCGTCCCGGTGTAGCCGGCGTCGCCCTGCTCGAGCTCGATCTTTTCCCAGGTCTTGCTCGGGCCGTCCATCCGATAGCGGAGCTCGACGCCCGCAGCCGGAAAATCGACCGTGCACGAGATCGGAATCGGCCGTCGCGTCTCGACTTCCTTCACGTCCGGGGTGCAGTGCATGCCCCGAATTTCGATTTCGGTGGGCGCCGGCGGAGCATTGTCCGCGGGCGTCGGGATGAGCTGAATGTCGTCGTTCTGCGCCGCGGCGGGAGCGCCGAAGAGCATCAACATCCAACCGAACAAGCACGAGAGAACGAGCTTTGGCAGCGACATCGATGAAGCCATGGCCGCTATGAAAACCTGTCGTGAGCGGCGCGAGCGTTCTGCAGAACTCTCCGCCGAGTCAAGCCGGTGGTAACCGAAATTCTTCCGTGCAGGCACCAGAGCTTCATGCGTGAGGGGTGGGGCGTTCTTGGACTCGCGCTCGCGTGAGCCGTCACCGTCGCGTCGAGGCACGTGCTCGATGCGGTCGATGCGCCTTGCGGCGCTCTCTGGGCCGAACTACTAGCCAATTTCGTCCGGACTCGTCAGCGACATGCGTCGGAGCACTCTCGTACTTGCCACCATGATCGTAGTCGGAGGTGGCCTCGCTCCGACAGTGGCAAACGCGCACCCGGTTCGAGTCTTGGGCGCGCACCAGCCGCCGGCGAGCGCGCGCAAGAACATCGCCATCGGGCGCTTCGATGGTCCGAAATCATCGAAAATTCGGCTGTCGCTGATGCACGTGCTCCACGACTCGACGAGCTTCGCCGTGACGGACGCCGAAGACCTGAAGGGGAGCGCCGGAAAGTCGGCTATCGCGAAAATGGCGGCGTCGCTGTCCGTCGATGCGGTGCTGCTCGGGACCGTCTCCAGAAATCAGGATCTCACTCTCAACGTTTACAAGGCGGACGGGCGCCTCGTCGATCAAATCAAAGTGAAGGGCGGCTCGTCGTCGAAGCTGCAGCGCGCCGTCGAGAACGAGTTCGACTCGACCATCGCGCCGGCGCTCGCGCACGCGAGTGGAGGGAAGCTCAACGGTCGCTCGGGCGGCGCGGGCGCGGAGCCGGTCGAAGAAGAAGAGGAGGAGCCCGCGGCGAAGGAAGCGCCGAAGGCCGCTCCCGCCGATGAGACGCCGGAGCCGGCGGAGGCGGCGCCCGAGGAACCGAAGCCCGAGCCCGCGAGCGACGACGAACCCAAGGGCGAAGAGGAGGAGGGCGAGAAGCCCGCAGCGCCGAAGAGCGAGTCGAAGCCGGGCCGCACGCCGTTCGAGCTCACCGCCGGCCTCCGCGGCTATTCGCGGCACTGGAAGTACACGGATCTGCGCGGCGTCCGCGATCCGACGTACCCGCGCACGCTCGAGCCGTACGACCTCGCGTTCGCCCCCGCGGTGCTCGTGAACGGCGTCCTCTATCCGGCCGCGTTTTGGACCGACAAGGTGCTCGCCAACATCGGACTCATGGCCGGCGCCGAGCTCGGCTTCGCCACGTCGACGGACTACGTGCAAAACCGTCCCGACGGTTCCGCGCTCACGACGAAGCTCCGGACGAAGGCTCAGGCGTGGGACGTGGGGCTCCGCGGGCGTCTGCCGCTCGGGCCTGCCGAGCTCGCGCTCTTCATGGAGTACGGTTCACAATCTTTCATCCTGTACGGGGACGAGGGAAATACCGGGCTTGGGCCGCTCGTTCCGGACGTGCAATACCGCTACCTGCGACCGGGGCTCGAGGGGCGCGTCCACTTCTGGAAGCTGTCGGTGCAAGCGCACTTCGCTCCGCGCGTGCTCCTCACCCTCCACGACGTCGATCTCGAGAAGGTGTGGTTCCCGGGCGCGAAGGGCTTCGGCCTCGATTACGGCCTGTCGGTCGGTTACGACCTCACGTCGTTTCTGCAGGTCCTCGGCGGCGCCGATTTCGTCGGCTACGGCTTCGACTTCAATCACATGCCGGTCGACCCGACGCTCGCGCCGATCCTCGCGGGCGGCGCTACGGATTATTACGAGTCGCTGTTTCTCGCGCTTCGGCTCTCGCTCGGCGGCACGCGGCCGAAGTAAGCCTTCAGCCGAGGCCGGCCATCCCGGCGTCCGAGCCCGCCGCGCCGCTCTTACCGCCGCTGCTCGTGCCGCTCGCGCCGCTCGCGCCGCCCTTGCCGGCGCTCGCTCCGCCCGAGCCGCTCGCGCCGCCGCTTCCGCCCTTGCCCGCACTGTTGCCCGAGCCGCCCGCGGCGCGACCCGCCGCCGCACCTCCGAAGCCGGAGGCCGAGCCGCCGAAGCCGAAGAAGCCCGTTCCCCCGAACCCCATCGTGCTGCGGCCGGCCGAGCCGCCGCTCCCACCCTTGCTCGTCGCGCCGCCGCCTCCAGAGCCGGTCTTGCCGCCGCTGCCGCCCGCGCCGCCCCCGCCTTTGCCTGCCTTGCCCCCGTTGCCGCCCGCCGTCATGCCGCCGGTCGCGCCGGTGCCGCCGCTCGCGCCGCCGCCTGCCGTCCCTTTACCGGCGCTGCCGCTCTTTCCCGCGTCGCCGCCGCCCCCCATGCCGGAGGATCCGCCGACGCCGCCGTTCGAGCCACCGAGCGCGGAGCTCGACGTGCCCGCGCCGTGATTGCCCGCGGACGCCGGCATGCCGCCGCTCGCGCCGGCGCCGAGACCTGCCGCGCCCTCGAGCACCGTGTCGGGCAGATCGGCGCAGCCCCAAGCGAGTTGGAGGACGCAGGCGGTGAGCGGCAGGAAGAACCGGTGAGCGACGCGGGCCACAGCGGGAGCTTTCGAGGCTACAGGCTCTTTTTCCGCTCGGCAAACGCCGCGTACCCGCGCATGAGCGCGCCGTAGATCCAATGCGCGAGGCGCTCGGCACCCGCGCCCGACGGGTGGGTGAGATCGGCCTGGCCGAGACCCCGCTTCACCCACACCGGCATCGAGCCCTTGCCGCCCATCGCGCGATACGTGTCGAAGTAGGCGCACCCGCACTCGACGGCGACCGCGCGTTGCTCGGCGACGAGCGACGGAATCACGCGCACGCTCACGATCTCGTCGCCCTGTTTGGCGGCTCGATCCATCGCTCCGACGACGAGACAACTCGAGCCCGGGAGCGCGGCTTTGCCCTGCTCGACGACCTCGCGCATCGTGCGGTGAAAATCGGTCATCGAATACAGAAAGCCGTCGATGCTCTCGTTCGCGCCGAACTGATAGACGAGGAGGTCGGGCCCGCGCGAGCGGAGCTGTTCGGCCCAGTGTGCGTCGTCTTCCTTGTCGAGGAAGCGAATGCGCGCGCCTTGCACGCCGAGCGCGTCGAGCACGACGCCCGGCCCGTCCCGCTCGAGCACGACGCCGAAGAGCCGGCTCGCTCCGCTCACGGTCGCGAGCTCCAGCGTGTGCGCGCCGTCCGGCACGCGGAGCTCGCGGTAACGCGCGCGGAGCTCGGGCCCGTCGGTGTCGACGCTGCCCGCGTCCTTGCCGTCGATGCTGAGCGCGAAGCGACCGCCGTGCGGCGCCTCGGCGTAGTCGACCACGAAGCGCGACACGTTGCGGCCGAAGTCGCCGCTCGTCGCGGTGCCGAAGCGGGCGAGCACGTTTTTCTCGGCGCGAAAGCTCACGCCGCCCAAGCCGTAAAATCCGTCTTCCGCGTACGGTCCGACGATCCGGCTCACTTGCCAGCCGGCCGTGGCGTAGCGTTCGACGTCCCAGTGCAAGTACGAGGGCCACGCGTTGGCGATGAGCACGAAGCCGTGCCCCGCGTCGCCGAAGCGGTGCTGGAGCTCGCGCCGGAGCTCGCCCGAGACGAAGTCGCTCACGATGATCGAATCGCCGAAGTGCGCGATGCGCGCGATGGCGCCCGGCCGCTTCGCGTCGACCGCGGTGAGCTTCGTGTAGAACGCGTCGAGCGCGTGGCCCGAAGGATCGTCGAGCGGCAGGGGAGGGGCGTTCTTGCCGCTCTCCGGCACGTCGTCGTCGAGGCTCGCGATGGGCCCGCGCGCGCGCGGCGCCGCCACGGCGGGCGCGCCGCGATCGAGCGTTTCGCTGACGAGCGTCGCGGCGCCGACGCTCGCCGACGGCGCTGCTTCGGCCGGCGTTTCCGCGGTCGCGGCCGGGCGCGCGCCGAACACGCGAAAGCGCGCGAGGCCCGGCACGAGCTCGGCGGCGGCGGCGAGCACGAGCAACGTGACGATCGCTCCGACGGGCCGCGAGGTGAGCACTTCGCGCGCGGAAGAAGACGTGCGATCCGGCGGCGTCACTCGAACGGATTGTCGCGCACGAGCGTGCTCGAGGCTCGGTCCTTCTTCGCGGCGGGCGAGCTCGACTTCGGCGTCGTGACGACGGGCTTCGGAGCGGCGGCCTGCTTCGGGGCCGCCTCCTTGTGCGCCGGCGGCGCCTCCGGCACGGCGGCGAGCGCGGCGCTCGTGGCGTGGGTCGCGGTAGGCGTGACGCTCGGTGCCGGGGCGGCGGCGGTGCTGTCACTCGGCAGATCGGTCACGTTGATCGCGGGCCGCTGGATCGAGTCGAGCTCGTCGGCGGCGCGCTTGCGGCGCGCGGGATCGACGCTCGTCGCGCGCGCGATGCGATCGAGGAAGCCGCGCTTCTCGGACACGTCTTGCGTCGCGAGCGCCTTGTCGAAGAGCGCGTCGGCCCACGCGTCCTGGATCGCCTTGAAATCCGCCGACTCGCGCAGGTTGCTGTTCTCGGGGATTTGACCGGCTTTCTGCATCGCACCTTCGGTATCGCCGCGGGCGAGCAGAGCGCGAGCGTCCTTCAACGTCTGCGCGAGCTTGTCGCCGCCCGTGCTCTGCGCGATGGGGGCGGGGGGCGGCTCCGAGGTGCGGAGCGCGAGCGCGACGACGACGCCCACCGCGACGACCGTCGCCGCGATGGCGATCTTCGCGACGTTCGACATCGCGCGCGGCGCCGAGCTCAGGTACTGACGCGTGGTTTCCTCGGCGCCCGCGATGAAGATCTCGCCGGCCGGCAGGAACTTCAAGAACACGTCGCCGAGCTCGAGCACGTCGCGTCCGTCGAGCAGCGTGCTCGGTAACTCCACGCCGTTCACGCGCACGCCGTTGGCGCTCCCGAGGTCGACGAACTCGTAGCGGCCGTCGCCGACGCGCCGGATTTCGGCGTGCACGCGGCTCACGGACGGATGGTTGATCGAGATGTCGCACTCTTCGCCGCGCCCGAGCACCATCCGCTCGCCGGCGAGCACGAATTCCTGCCCCGCCGACGGTCCGGCCATCAAGACGAGCCGGTCGGCCTGCGTATTCATGCCGGGCCGCCCCGGCAACGTGAGCACGCCGTCGTTGCGGCTCGAGGTCGCCGCTTCGTCTTCGATCGTGAGCCGGTAATCGCCGAGCTGGATCAGATCGCCGTGCTGGAGCGGCTGTGGCTCGCCGACGCGCGCGCCGTTCACGTAACAGCCGTTGTAGCTGCCGAGATCCTGCAGCCGCCAGTCGTTGCTCTGCTTGAGGAGCCGCGCGTGGTGGCGCGAGATGTTGCGCTCGGTGAGGCGCACGGCGTTGCCCTCGTCGCGACCAATCGTGTACTCGTCGCGGACGAAGTGAACGACGACTGGTTTACTGCCCTGGTCGTCCTGGATCGTCAGCTTCCACATCGGAGGGCGTCTGGGCGGCGTGCGCGGGCGGAGCCCGAGCGGCCGATCCCAGTCTTTCACCTTTGATCGCCGGAAACCAGCCCCTCGGCGCTCGACGAGCCCGGAGGGCTCTACCGCGCGTGCCAGCCGAAGAGCGCGTCGTGAACGCTGGGCCGGACGGCCCGGATCCGCACGTTGTCGCGGGTCGGGCACACGCGATTGGAGAGAAGCACGCTCACGCGGTTCGCCCGCGGGTCACACCAGAGGCTCGTGCCCGTGAAGCCGAGATGGCCGAACGTTTCCTCGCTCGACGCGGCGCCCGCGGCGGGCGTGGGGCCGGATTTTCCGTCGAAGCCCGCCCGCAAGCTCCCGCCCGGACGCCGCGCGATGAGCGGGGTCACGTCACGCGACGAAAGCCAAGCTTGCGTGCGGCCGCCGGCGGCGTCGAGCAGCGCCGTCCCGAAGCGCGCGACGCTCTCGGCCGTGCCGAAGAGGCCGGCCTGCCCGGAGAGACCGTAGCCGGAGAGCGCCCACGCGTTCTCGTCGTGGACGGCGCCGCGCACGGTGCCGCCGCGAAAGGCGACGCTCTCGGTCGGCGCCACGTGCTCGAGGAACGCTCGGTCCCGCGCGAGCCAACCGGACGCCGCGTGGACGTCGAGTGCGAGAGGAGCACACACTTCGTGCTCGACGAGCGTCGCGAGGTCCTCGCCCGTCACGCGCTCGAGCGCCGCGCCCACGAGCACGTAGCCGAGATCGCTGTAAAGTGGCGCAAAACCGCCCGCTGGCGGAGCGCCGGCGGCGTCCGCTCGACGCGCGTCGGCGGCCTCGAGCAGCGCCGGGCCCCGCTCGAACGCGGCCCCGCGGAGGAGCGGTGCAAAGAGTGTGCGGTGCGCGTCGAGTCCCGCACGGTGCGCCAAAAAGAGGACGAGAGGCACGCGGGCACTCGGCGTGCCGCCGATTTCGGGCAACAGATCCGCGAGCGGGCTTTCCAGCGACAGCACCCCGCGCCGGGCGAGACGCGCGACCGTCGCCGCGACGAAAGGCTTCGTCACCGAGGCGAGATCGAAGACGGGGCGAGCGCCGAGCTCGTCCGCGCGGCCCGCCGTGCCCGTCCCGAGCCGCCAGGTGCCGGCCTCGAGGTAGGCCGCCGCGACGCTCGCGGCGGGGGCGGCGCCGTCCGTGACGACGCGTTCGGCGACTCGGTCGAGCTCGGGAGCGTACACTTTAGCCTCGCGTCTTTTGACCGTAGAACGCGAGGACCGCTATCCTAAGCTCGGCTCGGCGTATCGAGAGAACTCGCAGCATGGCAGAGTTTACCTGGGAAGCCCGCGGCAGGACCGGCGAGGTCAAGCGCGGGACGATGGAGGCGGACAACGAAGAAGTTGTCAATCAGCGCCTTCGCCAGCAGCAGCTCGCGCCGGTGCGCGTCGCCAAAAAGCGGCGCTGGTCCGAGTTTTCCTTCGGCTCGGGCGTGGGCACGCGCGACCTCGTCACCTTCACGCGCCTCTTCGCGACGATGATCGACGCCGGTCTGCCGCTCGTGCAGTGCCTCGACATTCTGAGCGGCCAGCAGACGAACAAGCGCTTCGGCGCCGTGCTCAAGGACGTGCAGAACGCGGTCGAGGGCGGCTCGTCGTTCAGCGAAGGCCTCAAGCGTCACCCGAAGGTCTTCGATGAGCTCTTCACGAACCTCGTCGCCGCGGGCGAGACGGGCGGCATCCTCGACAGCATCCTGACGCGCCTGTCCGTCTACCTCGAGAAGCGCCAAAAACTCGTGCGGCAGGTGCGCGGCGCGATGGTCTACCCGAGCATCGTCATCGTGATCGCCGGCGGCGTGATGACGGTGCTGCTCACCTTCGTCATCCCCGCGTTCGAGAACATGTTCAAGGATTTCGGCAGCGGCAAGGACGCCCTGCCGGCCCTCACGCGCGGCGTCATCGCGGTCTCGCGAGGCTTCGTGTCGGCGCTGCCGCTGCTCATCGCGGTGGGTCTCGTGTTCGCCTTCGCGATCACCTGGACGTACCGGCAGCCTAAGGGGAAGCGCTTCTTCCATCAGACATTTTTGACCCTGCCCGTGATGGGCCCGGTGCTGCGCAAGATCGCCGTGGCGCGCTTCACGCGCACGCTCGGCACGCTGCTCCAGTCCGGCGTGCCCATCCTCGACGCGCTCGAAATCTGCGCGCGTACGGCCGGCAACGTCGTCGTGGAAGGCGGCGTCATGCTCGTGCGCCAGGCGATCAGCGAAGGCAAGAACATGGCCGAGCCGCTCGCGGCCACCAAGATCTTCCCCGACATGGTCGTGCAGATGATCGCGGTCGGCGAGCAAACGGGCGCGCTCGATCAGATGCTGAACAAGGTCGCCGACTTCTACGAGGAAGAGACGGACATCGCGGTCGCGGCGATGACGAGCGCGATCGAGCCGATTTTGATGGTCGGCGTCGGCGGCATGGTCGGCGTCGTGCTCGTCGCGATGTACCTGCCGATCTTCTCGCTCGCCGGTAACATCAAGGCCGAGTGAGCGCCGTCCGAGGCGACGGAGCCGCCCCGTGAAGATTTCGCTCGGCGCTCCGGAGTTGGTCGCCTCGCCCGCGCTGTCGCGCCGGCTCGCGCTCCTCACGGGCCTCCGGCTCGTGTTTCTCACGCTGTGCCTCGCGCTCGTCGGGTTGCTCTACCTGCGCGGCGCCTCGCTCGGCTTCGGCTCGACGACGTTGCGGCTCGGCCTCGGCCTGCTCATCGTCTCGTTCGCGCTCGCGGGCGGCTACGCGGCGCTCTTGCGCGTCGGCCGCGGGCTCGCGTTCGTCGCCGACGCGCAAATCGTCTTCGACCAACTCACCTGGACGGTCGTCGCGTACCTCACGGGCGGGGCTTCGAGCGGCGCCGCGTCGCTCTACGGCTTGAGTTGTCTCGTGGGCGCGGCGGTGTCGGGCTCGCGCGGCGCGGCGCTCGCGGCGGGCAGCGGCGTCGTGAGCTACGCGTCGCTCGTGGTGCTGCTCGCCGGCGGCTGGCTCGCTCCGCCGCCCGATCAACCGGCCTCCATCTATCGCCTCTCGGCGGAGGAGGTGCGCTTCTACCTCGCGGTGAACGCGCTCGTGATGCTCGTCGTCGCGCTCCTCGCCGGCACCCTCGCCGAGCGCCTGCGCTGGACCGGCGGCGAGCTCCAGATGGCGACCGAACGCGCCGAACGCGCCGAGCGCATGGCCGCGCTCGGACGCCTCGCCGCGGGCCTCGCGCACGAAATCCGCAACCCGCTCGGCTCGATCGCGGGCTCGATCGCGCTCCTGCGCTCGGCGCGCGGCCTCACGGGCGACGACCAGCAACTCTGCGACATCATCGCGCGCGAAGCCGACCGTCTGAACGACCTCGTCACCGACATGATGGACCTCACGCGCCCGCGCCGGCCGGACCCCGCGCCGGTGGACATCGCGCTCATCGCGCACGACGTGGTCGAGCTCGCCACGCGCTCGGGTCGCGCCGTGTCCGACGTGAAGGTCGTCTACGAAGGCCCGGCGTCGCTCGTCGTGCAAGCCGACGGCGCGCAGCTCAGGCAGCTCGTTTGGAACCTGGTGCGGAACGGCGTGCAGGCGAGCAGGCCCGGCGGGCTCGTGCGCGTGGTGCTCGAGAACAAGCCGGACGGCGCGTCACTCGCCGTCGTCGACCGCGGCGTCGGCATCGACGAAGAAGCGCGCTCGCGACTCTTCGACGCGTTCTTCACGACGCGTTCCCACGGCACGGGCGTCGGGCTCGCCGTCGTGAAGAGCATCGCCGACGAGCATGGTTTCGCCATCGACGTCGAGAGCGGCGCGGGGCAGGGCGCCACCTTTCGCGTGAACCTCGGCCGGCCGCTCGCCGCTGCCGTTCAGCCGAGTTCGTGAGCCGGTTAGCGGCGCGTCCACTCGGCCTTGGGGCCGGTAGATGGCGAAGTTGCCTGTTCATGTCGCGGGCCTGGTACGATCCGGCCCGTTGACCCAGGCGCGTCCGTCGTCGATCCCAGGGCCCGTCGGGGCCGCGCGCGCGAAGCCCGCCGAGGGCGGCGAGCGCCGTGTGCTCGCCCACGACGGCCGCGTGCCGCTTCGGCTCACCGTCACGCGCGGTGTGCTCGGGCTCGAGCTGTACGAGCCGGTCGAGCTCGGGCCGCTCACGGTGTCCGAGCTCGCCGTCGTCCTGCCGAATCTGAAATTCCCGGTCGACCTTTCGGGCGGTGTCGCGCGCTTCAGGCACCGGCGCGGAGATCTCGAACGGCTCAAGCTCACGCTGCCGTTCGACACGCTCACGCGCCACGTCGCGCCACGCCTGAAGTCGGTCCTCAAGGATCTCGGTCGAACGTCGGTGTGGGGGCGGAACGCCGGACTCGGCGTCGGCGTCGCTGGCGGCACGGCCGCGCTCGCGTTCGATATTTTGTGGGTGCCGACGCACGGCGACGCGCGCTTCGTGGTCGCCCGCGCGCGCGGCGTCGGACTCGGGGGCCCCGCGCTCGGCTACGCCCTGCGCGCGATCGATGCGTTTTTCGACGGTCTCGGCGAGCGCAAGGGACGCCTCGTCACGATCCCCGCCGCGGGCGCCGCCGTCGGCAAAGCGCTCTTGCCGGCCGTCGGCGCCCGCGCGCCCGGTGCCGAGCGCGTGCGCTTCGGCGACCTCGCGCTCGCGGACGACCAGGCGAGCGTCGAGCTCGACGCCGAGCTCCCGCCCCCGGCGCTCGGCACCGACGCCGTGCGCGAGCTCGAGCTCGCGTTGCTCGTCGCCGACGCGGACGAACGACTCGCCGCGGGCGACGTCGACGCCGCGCGCGAAGGCTACGTCTCCGCGCTCGAACGCGGTCCGCGCCATCCCGAGGTCGTGCGTCTCATCGCCGAGATCGACGCGGCGGTGGGCGGCCGAGGCGAGGCGGCGCTCGGTTTGCTCGTCGAGAGTCTGCCGGCTCACCGCGCGGGCCTCGTGGGCGCCGAGCTGCTCGGCGCGCTCGGCGATCTCACCGGCGCGCGCGAAGCGATGCGTGAGGCACTGAGAGACGAGCCGTTCGCCCCGCTCGCCGCGCTCGCGTGGTGCAAACTCGCCGCGCTCGAGACGAACGCCGCCGATCGCCGGGCCGCGCTCGACGCCGCCGTCGCGCGCGCTCCGGGACTGCCGGAAGCGCGCTGGGCCCGGTTCGAAGCGCGACTCGGCGGCGGCGACGTCGCGGGAGCGCTGGCCGACGCCGAGCACCTCGAAGCGTCGTACTCGGGCGCGCGCGCGCGCCACGACGCCTGCACGCGCGCGGCGCGGGCGTTTCTCGCGCACGGCTACGTCACCGACGCCGGGCGCGAGTTCGAGCGAGCCCTGCGTTACCTGCCGGACGACGCGGCGGCGACGGCCGGTCTCGCTCGCGCACTGCTCGAAGCGGGCCGCAAGGAGCGCGCCGTGGCGCTCCTCGAGCGGGCGATTCAGCTCGGCGAGCGCCGGGGCAAACCGGACGCCGAAGCGCTGGTCGATCTCGCGAAGATGCTCGCGGACGAGCTTCACGACTTGCCGCAGGCGATTGCGCGCGTCCGCGAAGTCTCCGCCGCGTCCGCGCGGCTCGTCGAAGCGCGGCGGCTCGAAGGGCTCTGGCGGAGCCGGCTCGGCGACATCGCGGGCGCCTCGCTCGCGTACGGCCGCATGCGCGAAGCGGTCGAGCTCGGAGCGCGCACCGACGCGCGCACCGTCGAGTGGTTGGTCGAGGCCGCGCTCTTCGAACGCGAGGCACGCCTCGAGCCCGCGTCCGCCGAGCGTCATCTCGGCGTGGCGCTCCGCCTCGCGCCGCACGACCCGATGGTGGCGGCGCGTTACCGCGAGGTCTCGGCCGAGCTCGCCGAAGCGTTGCGCCGCGAGCGCGAAGCGCGTCGCGGCTAGGGCCTCACGCCGCGCGGACGAACGCCGCGTGCCACGCGCGCTCCGCGGCCGGCACCGACGCCTCGGGTAAGAAGGCGCTCACGCGGAGCGGCGAGCTCGTGAACCAGAGCGGCGCGACCGGGAGCGCCCGGCGAGCGGCCGCGAGCGTCGAGGTTTCGTTGCCGACCCCGATCCCGACGAGACTCACCTGACCGAGGGCGTTCTCGAGCGAAAAGGTGCCGAGCGGCCCGAGGAGCTCGCGCAGTCGGGCGAGATCGGGGGCGTTCGAGAGCGAGATTGACGCCGTGAGCCCGGCGCCGTCGAGCGTCACGTCCCGCAGCGGCACGCTCGCTTCGGCGACGGCGGCGAGGAGCGCCGTGGCGTCACCCGCGGCGCGCAAGAGCGCGAGCGCGCGGTCGCCCACCACGGCGCGCGCGCCGCTTCCTGCGAGCGCGAGCACGCGCGTTTCGAGGCCGTTCGCTCCGTCGGCGAAGTCGGCGGTGCGGCGCGCCGCGATGACGACGCCGCTCTTCTTCGCCCACTCGACGGCGCGCGCGTTCAGCACCTTGGCGCCCGCCTCCGCCATCTCTTGCATCGTGTCGCAATCGAGCTCGGGCAAGTGCACGGCGTCGGGCACGCTGCGCGGATCGGCCGTGTAGACGCCGTCCACGTCGCTGTAGATTTCGCAGCGCTCGGCGCCGAGCGCCGCGGCGAGTGCGACGGCGGTCGTGTCGGAGCCGCCGCGCCCGAGCGTCGTGATTTCGCGCCGGTAACTCATGCCCTGATAGCCGGCCACGATCACGATGCGTCCGCGCGCGAGCTCGTCCTCGACACGAAACGGGCGCACCTCGATGATTTTGGCGTCGAAGTGCCGGTCGTTCGTGATGATGCCGGACTGCGACCCCGTGAGACTCACCGCGTCGCCGCCCCGGGCGCGGATGGCGATGGAGAGCAGGGCCATGCTCACGCGCTCGCCGGTGCTCACGAGCATGTCGAGCTCTCGGCGCGGCGGCTCGCTCGAGGGCTCGACGCCCGCGAGCCGCGCGGCGTCACGGCCGAGCGCGAGGAGCGCGTCGGTCGTCTTGCCCATCGCGCTCACGACCACCACCACGTCGTGCCCCGCCTTGCGCGTCCGGACGACGAGGTCGGCGACGCGCCCGAGCCGGTCGAGGTCGGCGAGCGACGAACCACCGAACTTCTGCACGACGATCGTCACCGCGATCGCGGACGCTACGCGCGCGCGGCCTTTCGGGCCAAGTTGCCCGCGCCGACGCCGCCCCGGCGGCAAATCTCGACTTAGTGCCGCGGTTCGCTCGGCGGCTCGAGCAGCAAAAACCCCGGCTCGCCGACGGCGAAGAGGCGCGTGCCGTCCCAGCCGAGCGCTTCGACGCGCGCGCTCGCGCCGAGCTCCTCGTCGTCGCCGGAGCCCTGGATCTTGGCGATGACCTCGGCCTCGGCGCGCTCGGGGTCGACCAGGAGGATGCGCGTCAGATCCGCGGCTTCCGAATAGAGGGAGAGCCACACGAACGCGCGCCCGTCCTGAACGCCCACGGCGCACGCCGTCGCCGAGGCGC
Organism: Polyangiaceae bacterium; assembly: GCA_035499895.1. Lineage (GTDB taxonomy): Bacteria > Myxococcota_A > Polyangia > Polyangiales > Polyangiaceae > PMG-095. The sequence goes on from DATJXW010000163.1 coordinate 14,297, forward strand.
AGCCGGGCACTTCGCGAAAACGGCGGCCTTCGTCGGTCGAAACCACGAGCCCGCGCTCCGAGTCCACGATGGCGACGACGCCGTCCGTCGCGCCGAGCAGCGGAGCGTCCCCGAGCGCGACTCCGGCCGCGGCTCCGTCGAGTCGCCGGCGCTCGAAGTGTCGGCCGCCGTCCGTCGACAGCGCGAGCTCGCGTCCGGCGTCGACGAGGGCGGCGACCGGAGCTCGAGAGGTCGCGAGCGTGCTCGCGAAGAGACGCGGCTCGAGCGGAAAGAAAGAGCTTCCGGCGTCGTCGCTGCGTTCGAGAGGTCCGAGCTCCGAGCGGCGGAGGAGCGCCCGCGGTTCCGGAGCTCCGAGCGCGCAGAGGTCGACGCGGGTCGCGCGCTGTCCGCGTTCGAGCGCGCGGTTGAGCTCGCCGACCCGCTCCGAATCGCTCGCGAGGCGGGCGCGGCGGAGCAGGCGGCCCGTCGCGGTCACGGCGACGATCGTGTCTTCACCTTCACCGACGAGCGCCAGGGCGAGGATGCGCGTGCCGTCGAGGGCGAGGCGCACCGGGGCGGATCGACCCGCGTCGAGCCACAGGAGATCCGTGCTGCCCGCGACGATGGCGCCCCGCCCGATGGCGAGCGCGGAGCAACGCTCGCGCTCGGGGGACAAACGTGTGACGCGCCAGGGCTCCACGGCGCTCGGCCAAGCGAGCTCACTCGCGGCGAGCAAGCCGCCGAAACGCGCGGCGTCGCCGTCGACGCCTTCCTCGTCGGCGTCGAGGCTCGGCAAGTCGAGCTCGTTCACGAAGGGGCGCGCTTCATCGAGACCGTCGGGCTCGTCGTCGTCGGGCGGGAGCGCGTCTTCGGGCTCGGTTTGACCCGTGGGGCGCTCGGCCGCGAAGCCCGCGTCGTCGCTCGCGTCGTCGTCGTTCTCCTCGGGCAGCACCGAGTCCTTGCCGAAGCGCAGATCCGGCGACGTCTGATCGTCGAAGGTCACGTCGTCGAGCGGAGGATCGATGTCGAACTCTTCGGAGACGCCGGGGACCTGCGCGTCGTCGTCGGCGTCGTCGACGGTCTCCTCGCCGAGGCCGGGCAGGAGCTCGCCGAAGTCGTCGTCGTTCTCGTCCTCGTGCTCGTCCGGCAGGGTCGGGACGAGCGGTGGCTCGGGCACGCGAATGGCGCGGCGCATCGGCTCGTTACCTTCCAATGGTGCCGTTCGCTGTCAAGTCTCCACGCGTGCGTCGACCGGCCTGACGCGTGCGGCGTTTTTCCACCACTCGCGGCGCTTGGGGGTATCGTGTGGACACGGTTTTACGTGTCGAAAGAAGTCCAAAAAGTCCCCGCTGCCGAAGAGCCGCTCGTCGAGCGCCGCGTGCGTGTCGCCGCGCGCGACGTCGTCTTCGTCAAGGGAATTTGCGAAGCGAGTGAAGGCTTGTGCGCCATGTTCGCGGAACATGGCGGTGATCTCGTGCTGTGCGCGTCGCGCTCGCGCGAACGGGACCTCGACGAACTGGTCAGAGATCTCTGCGCCGACTTCGACGCCGTGCTCGACGGATGAGTATTAACCGAGCTCACGTGGGCTAACGCCCCCACGCGCAGGACGGACAGCAACGCCCATGCCGACACAAACGATCCCGTCGAGCGCGATGCGCGGGCGCGGGCGGTTGCGTGGAGGCGTCGGCGCGTGTCACGCGAACGTTGAGAGAGCGTTGCATGTCGCGAGCCGATGCCTTAGTTTCGCGCGTCCATGTCGGAGCTGTCCCCGAACGTCGATCTGACGCCCGCTGCGGAACGCACGCCGCTGCCTGGTCTCCCGGTGTCGGACGAACGCCACGTCGGAGCGTGGTGCGAGTGGCTCGGCGCGCTCGCGACCGACGCCGAAGCGGCTCTCGCGACCGCCATCGCCTATCGCGAGCTCACCCCCGCCGGTCGTGACTACTGGCTCACCGTGCTCGAACACGACGCGAAGCGGCTCGCCGTGCCGAAAATCGCGCTGTATGCGCCGCTTCTGGCCGTCGAGTCCGAGCCCGCCCGCCGCGAGCGGATCAGCGCCGCGATGGGTCCGATCGAGACCGACGCGACTCCCGGTTTCGCGGCGCATGCGCTCTCCGGCGTGAGTCCGAACGGCACGCGTGTCGCGGTGCTCGTCACTCCGCTTTATCTGAATTTCGCTCAGGTGCTCGCCTGCGGCTACCGTTTGAGCAGCGGGTTTGCCTGGGTGCGGCACGATCCCATCGTGCTCCACTCGAGCGTGCCGAACGCGGGTGACCGGCTCGAAGGCGCGCTGCTCGAAAACTCGCCGATGAAGGCGCTCATCGACGACCTCGCGCTCACGGTGCTCGCGCATCGGCGCTCCGGCGGCGAGCTGCCGGAGGCGCTGCGCGTGTTCGCGGATCTGTTCGGGCCCGTCGTCGGCGGGTCCTCGCCTCCGCCCGCGCCGTGATCGCCCGAGCCGCGGCGACGTGCTTGGTCGCGCTCGGCTTCGCTTGCTCGAGCGCGTCGCCCGTGGTGACTCCGTCCGCGCCGTCGCGCGGCCAGCCGATCACGTTCCTCTACGGCACGCCGAGCGGCGAGACGCTGTCGAGTGCATCGACGCGCGGCCGCGCGACCGCGATTCTCTTCGTCACCACGTTCGATCTGCCGTCGCAGCTCATGGCCAAGCGCCTCGACGCCGTGGTGCGCGAGCACAAGCCGCGCGCGAACGCGGGCGCGGTGGCGCTCGAGGCGCCGAACGACGCGCCGCTCGTCGACGTGTTCAAGTCGTCGCTCGGCTTGAGCTACCCGGTCGCGCTCGCCAACACGACGGGCTTCGACGAACCGAGTCCGTTCGGCCGCATCGATCAGGTGCCGACCCTCGTCGTCCTCGATCGGCGGGGGCGGGAAGTCGCGCGCGCTCAAGGCGTCGTCACGGAGCGTGAAATCGACACCGCGCTCACGCGCGCCGCCCGCTGACGGACTCGCGCAGGAGCGCGCTCAGGCCGATTTTACGCGGGGTCCGCTGCAAACTGCCGCGCACCGGGGCCGCATCGCACACTCACGCACTCACCTTCTCGCACACAATCGGGGCTCGTCACTCGACGCTGCAAAGGCCCGTCGCTAAACTCGCTCCTTCATGCAACGAGTGAGCGTAGGGTGGCTCGGTGCGGTCGCGTGCGTCGCGCTCGGCTGTTCGAGCAGTCCGGGTGACGTGTCCGGAAAGCCCGTGAGCGAGGGCAACTCGCAGACGACCGGCGGGAGCGCGGGGGCTCTCGGCTCGGGCGGGAGCGGGCAAGCGACGGGCGGCTCGTCCGGCACCGCGGCGAGCGGAGGCACGCTCGGTGCGACCGGCGGCAGCGCCGGCAGCGCGGGCAAAGGTGCAACCGGCGGCGGCGCGGCGAAGGGCGGCAAGGGCGGCGGCGCCGGCAGCGGGAGCGGCGGCGGCGCGGGAACGTCGGCGAGCGCCGGCACCGCGGGCACGGGCGGCGGCAGCGCCGGAACGACGAGCAGCGGCGGCTCGGGCGACGGTCCGACCGTCGGCGGTTGCGCCATGTTCCCGCCCGACGACGCGTGGAACACCGACGTCTCGGGCGAGGCGGTCGATCAAGACTGGACCACGAAGCTAGAGAACATGGTCGGCAACATCAAGATCCACCCCGACTACGGCGGCGACGCGAGCGAGCTCTACGGCATTCCGGTCGGCGTCGTGCCGGCGACGCAACCGGCGGTGCCGGTCGTGTTCGACTGGTACCCGGACGAGAGCGACCCGGGTCCGTATCCGTTCCCGGACCCTGCCGTCGCCCTGATCGAGGGCGGCGACGCGATGAACTGCGACGGGGACTGTCACCTGCTCGTCGTGCAGCAGGGCACCTGCCAGCTCTACGAAGGTTACGCGTGTCACTACGACGCCGGCTGGCATTGCGGCAACGGCGCCCATTGGGATCTCACGAAAAACAGCTACGGCCAGCGTCCGAAGGGTTGGACGAGCGCGGACGCGGCGGGGCTCGCGATCGCGCCCGGCATCCTGCGCTACGACGAGGTGCGAGCGGGCGCCGTCGAACACGCCATCCGTTTCACGACCAAGTGCACGCGCGCGAACTACGTCGCCCCCGCGACGCACGACGCCGTGCCGAGCAGCTGCGACCCGAACGATCCCAATTCGCCGCCGATGGGTCTCCGCGTTCGGCTCAAGGCCGACTACGACATCTCCTCATTGTCGGCGAGCGCGCAGGTCGTGCTCACGGCAATGAAACACTACGGCATGATCCTCGCGGACAACGGTTCGAACTTCTACTTCCAGGGCGAAGCGAACCTCGGTTGGACCGACGACGACATCAATCCGCTGAAAAGCGTGCCGGCGTCGGCGTTCGAAGTCGTGACGGTGCCTCCGCTCGAGAACTGAGCCGAGCTCAATTCGGGGGCGGCACGTCCGCGCCCGCGTCGTCCGGCGCGAGCGTGGCGCGGCGGCCCGTCACGATCACTTCCTCGGCGCCGTCGGGGCCGACTTGGCGGACGAGCCGGTAGGTCGTGTTGCCCGCGGCGCGCGCCACCTCGGGCGCCGCGATGAGCAGCTGGAGCTCGAGGTTCTGGCAGAGATCGAACAAAACGCCGAGGTTATCCTGCGACAGGCGGTTCGCTTCGTCGAGGAAGAGAAAGCGCAGCGTGCCCTCGCTCCGGCGGTTGCGGAAGAGGTTCGCGTCGCGTTCCCACTCCGTGAGCACGACCATCATGAGCGCCGCCCCGACGCCGATGGCTTCTCCCGTCGAGAGCCGCGTCGGGCTCACGGGCTCGAAGCCGGGCTTCGCCTTGCGTTCGACCTCGACCGCGAGCTCGAGGTACTCGCGGTAGTCGAGGAGCCGCTGGCCGCCGCTCTTGCCGCCGCCGTAGCGGCGGAAGATCTCGTCGAGCGCTTCCTCGACCGGCAGCGACGTTTGGAACAAGAGTTCTTGCGCGTGTCCTTCGCGGAGCGCGGCCAGAATTTGGTCCATGCGTTCGACCCGGCGCATTTCGACGGCGATGCGCGCGATGCTGCCGAAACTGATGCCCGCGAGGTGCTGGTTCAAGCGGCGCACCTGCCCGGCGGCGCGCCGGAGCTTCACCTCGATGCCGCGCGCGACGTCCTCGGAAGCGCCGCGTAAATCGAGCTCCTGGCGACCGAGTCGCTCTTCGAGCAGCGCCAAATGGTCGCGCAAGCGCTCGAGGGCGCGCAGCGGATCGGCGACTTCGGCGACCTGCGACGGCAGGCGCCGCGCGAGCCACGCCGTCACGTCCCTCCACGCGGCGACGTAGCTCGCGAGCACGTCGGTGTCGGAAGCGAAGAGGCGCGCGAGCTCTTCGGCGAGCGTCTGTCCCCCCCGAGCGCGCAGCAGCCGGTCGACGAGCACCTCGCGCCGGCTGCGGGCCTCGGCGAAGAGCTCGCGTTCCGAGCGGACGGCGCCGAGCGCGGACGCGTCGAGCCCGGCGAGCAAGCCCGCGGCGCGGACGTCGGCGAGTAGGGCCGCACGACGCTCCTCGAGCGGCGCGATCGCGTCTTCTTCGAGCGCGAGCGCGCTCGCGCGTTCGGCGACGGACGCCTCGGCTTGCCGCGCGCGCTCACGCAGCGTCCCGAGGAGCTCCGAAACGGCCGTGATCGCGCGCTCGGCCCCCGCGCTCCGTGCCGTTGCTTCGGCGAGCTCGTGCTCCGCGTCGGCGAGCGCTTCGGCCGAGAAATCGGGAGCGACGTTCGCCCCTTCGGCGACCACGCGCTCGGCATGAGCGGCGATCGCGCGGCGCCGGGCGTCGAGCTCGCGGAACTGGCCGGCCCGTTCTTCCCAGCGCGCGTCCGCCGCGCCGAGCGCTTCGTCGGCGCGCGCGACCGCGAGCGCCAGCGCTTCGAGCTCGCTCTCGAGAGCCGGGACCAGGCGCGTGCTCTCGTCGAGCGCGGCTTCGGCGCCCGTATAGCCGCGCGCTTGCCGCGTCGCGATCGCCGCCGACAGCGCCTCCCCGGCGCGAAACCAGCGGTCCCGTTCGGCATCGAGCGTCCCGCGCTCGCGCTCGAAGCGCTCGAGCTCGACGGCGGCCGGCGGAGGAACGCGGAGCGCTTCGAGCCACTCGGCGAGCACGGCGCGCGCGGCTTCGTTTCGCGCGAGGATCGCTTCCGCCTCGCGCGCCGCCGCCAGGTCGCGTTCGAGCTCGGCGACGCTCGCGTCCTCCTCGCGATCGAAAAGGTGCGCGTCGCTCACGAGCGGTCTCAGCGTTTCGAGCTCGCGCCGGACGGCGCCCGCGCGTGCGATGAACCCGAGTCCGGCCGTGGCCTCCGACTCCACGCGCGCACGGGCGGCGTGTTTCAGCTGCTCGAGCTCGGGGAGCCTCACCGCGGGGTCCGGCCCGAAACCGAGCGCGGCCTCACGCGAGAGCTCGTCGGCTTCGGCGAGCGCCGCTTCGATCCGGCGCAGATCGGAAGCCGTCCGCTCGAGCTCGAGCTCGGCGTGGTCCGCTTCGGCGAGCAAAATCGTCCGGCGCGCTTCACGCGCGTTCTTGCCGAGACTCGGCCGTTCCGGGAGCCGACTCACCCGTACCCCGTGCCCCGTTTCGACGCTGAGCAAGCCGTCGTGAACGAGCTCGCCGTCGTCGGCTCGGACCGCTTCGCCGGCGCGCACGAGCGTCACTTCGTCGAAGCGCGTGCTCGTCCGCGCGAGTCGCTCGAGCGCGGCCGGGACGTCTTCGACGACGATCGCGGCGGCGAGGGGACCCAACCCCGCTTGCACGCGTGCCGCCCGCTCGACCTCGATGTCCTCGAAACGCGCGGCGAGCAGCTCGCCCCCGAGCTCCTCGCAGAGCTCGAGCACGGCCGGCGGCAGCGCGCCCGCGCCGTGCTCGAAGCGGAGCGCCTCCGCGAGCAAGCTTTCCCGGCGGGCGGCGAGTGCGAAGCCGCGGGCCCGCAGCGTCTCGCGCTCGACGGCCAGCCGCTCCTTGCCGCGCTGGAGCGTGTCGGCTGACTCGGCGGCACCCGCCTGATACCGCTCGAGCCGCGCGGCGATCGATCGGCAGCGCTGCCAGCGGTCCGCGGCCCGGCGCGTCTCTTCGAGCTCCTGGACGCGCCCGAGCGCTTCCTCTTCCGCTCGCCGTCGCTCCGCTTCCGCGGCGCGCGCACGCTCGTCGACCTCGGAAAGCTCGCTCTCGAGCAGGCGCAGCCGTTCGGCGAGCGCGTTCGACGCGCCGCCGGGTTCGCTCGCGACGCCGGCCCCGACGAGGCGCGTGCGCGCTTCCTCGCGACGGGTCTCGTCATGGCGCGCGCGCTCGAGGCGCCCCGCGAGCGCCGGTGCCTCGCGCGCTCGGTGCGAAAGCTCGCCGAGTCGCGCGAGCTCGCGTCGTGCGACGGCGTACGCGTCCTCGTTCGGCGGTGCCGTCACGAGCGCGTCGAGCGCGGATTTGGCGCGGTCGAAGTCGTCGCGGCGCGCGCGTTCGCCGTTGAGCTCGCGGTCGCGCCGGGCGCGCTCGCCGTCCACGCGCGCGAGCTCGCGCTCCGAGCGTTCGAGCGCCGCTTCGAGTCCGGCGTCGGCGAGCTCCGGATCCGAGACGAGCTCGCGTGCTTCGGCGAGCGAGGCGTGACCACGCCGGAACGCGTGGGCGCGGCGGTGGAGCTCCCCGAGCCCGTCCTGCAGATTCGCGAGCCCGCGCGCGGCTCGTTCGTAGGCGTCCCGCGCGGCGGAGAGCTCGCCTTTCGCCGCGTCGCGTACCTCCTTGCGGCGCTCGAGCTCGTGCGCTGCGCTTTCGGTTTCGGCTTCCGCCGGACCGAGCTCGGCGCGAAGCTCGTCGGCTCGGCGGGCGAGCTCGGCGCCTCGCCGGAGCGCTTCCGTGCGGGCCTTGACGGCTTCGAGCCGCTCTCGCGCCGCGCGCGCGCTCGTTCGCGCCGCGCCCTCGCGCGCGCTGCCGTCGGCGAGCTCCGCCTCGGCACGTGCGAGCGCTTCCTCGGCTTCGTGGCGTCGCGCGCGCGCCGCGTCACGCCGCCGTTCGGCGACGCCGAGCTCGCTGTTCAACGCCGCGAGCGCGGCCGTGAACATCCCGCTGCCGGCCTCGTACACGCCGCTGATCTCGCGTTCGAGCGCGCGCGCTTCCTGCACCTCGGCGCGCGTACGCCGGCATGCGTCGAGGTTCGAGCGCATGCGCGCGAGCGTGTCCGAGAGGCCCGACTCTTCCTTGAGCACGAACGTGCGGAGCTCGCTCGTGAGGGCGCGTGAAATGCCGCCCGTCATGCTGGTGCGCAGCATTTCGTTGAACTTCGCGCGGTCGTCTTCGTTCGCGAGCCGGAGCGGCACGACGCCGCGATCGAAGAGCGCGCCGAAATAGTCGCGCAGCGTGTCGAACGTCTCCACGCGCGCGCCGAGCGTGCCCGCTCTCGCCTTCAACTCGCCGAATTCGGGAATGCTCTCGGTCTCGCCGCTCGCAACGAGGAACAACGCGGAGAGTCCGTGCATCCGCGCGAGCCCGTGCACCATGAACGCGGTCGCCTGCACGCTCGGCTCGGCTTTGCGCTCGAGGTGCACGCCGAGAATCAGTCGTTCCCCGCCGAGCTCGAGCTCGAGCGCCGCGTAAGAAGGACGCCCCGGCAGGCCGAGCCGCCCGAAAATCCCGCGATCGCCGCCCGTCGCCGCCGTCTCGCCGAGATTCGTGAAGCGCAGGCGCGCCAGATCCGGCAAGAGGACGAGGTACGCGGCGATCATCACCGTCGTCTTGCCGGCGCCGTTCGCCCCTTCGAGCGCGGTCACGTGGCGGTCGAGCAAATAGCGCTCGAAGAAGACCCCCTTCCAATTGACGAGAGCGAGCGCGGTGGCCCGCGTGCGGCTCATTCAGGCTCCTCGCCGAGGTCGGTGTCGCCCGGGTCGGCGGCGGCGCGCTCCACGTCCTCGAAGCCGAAATCTTCGAACAGGCTCGGGTCGAATTGGACCACGGGAGCGGCCGGCTCTTCGGCTGCGACCTCGGTGACCGCCGCACTCGCGCTCTCCACGGGCGCGTCGGCGTCGACCGGATCGAACTCGGCGTCGTCGTCGCCCTCGGGCAGCGCGTCGAGCGGCGTGAGCGCGAGCTCACCGCTCGCAATGAGCTTCGAGAGCGCACCGGTCGCGTCCGCGGCCGCGCGAACGGGCTCGGCGAAGCGCAGGAGGGCCGGGCGGAGCTTGAGCTCGTCCGCACCGAGGGCCTCGACGAAACCGAGCGCGGTGAGGCGCCGGAGCGCGTCGGCCACGCGCGCGCGCACCGTTTCCTGCGCGACGCGTTCGTCGTAACGGCGGCGCTTCGGATTCAACGCGCGCACGAGGGCGTCGGTGCCCATCACCGTCGCGAGGTGCGCGAGCACCTGATCGCGCCGCACGCGGCCGCCGTGCTCCACCGTTCCGGGCTCGAGATAGAGCAGCGTGAGCGCTTGTCCGACGAGCATTTCGGCGACGCTCAGGTGACGCTTCGCGAGGCGATCACCCGTGGGCAAGAGGTAGTAATAGCCGTCGGCGCGGTACACGAGCTCCGCGCCGAAACGGCGATAGAAGGGCTCGAGGACGTCGGCGGCGTCGCTCAGAAAGCCGAACCACGCGGCGTCGTCGCGATCGACGTGCCGCCCGCGACGGAGCGCGAGATCCACGGCCGGAAACTCGTCGTTCTCGACCGCGTCGCCGAGCGTCAGGAACTTCGTCGCCGTCATGCGTCCTTCGTCTCTCGTTCGAGCGACCATTCCTCGATCCAAATGCCCTCGTCCACCTGCTGCCACGGGCGCTCGTGCGCGCTCTCGGCCGACGCGAGCTTCGTGACGGCCTCGGCCACTCGACCGGCGCTCGCGAAGCGCTCGCCCGCCGGCAAGCGCTCGACCACCGCCTGCGTCACCGCCGACAGCGTCCGCGCGCCGTCGTCGAGCGCCGCGTGCACGCTCTCGGCCAGCGCTCGCTCGCGATCGTCCGGCACCGCTTCGGCGAGTGGGCGTTCGCGTTCCGCGCGGGGCCGCTCGACCGGCGGCCGCTCGCTCGGCAGCGTCACGTCGCGCGGGACGAGGAGCGGCGGTTGCGCGGCGACGACGAGCGCGAAAGAGCGGCCGGCTCGGCCTTGAAGTTGCGCGCGCAGCCGTTCGGTGAGGGCGCGCGTGGGATCGAGTCGCACCACGTCGCGGAGGTAGCGGTGAACGTATTGATAATATTCGGACCACGCTTGCTGCCGCGCGGAGCCCCAGGCGCCGATGCGGTCGAGCTGCTCGGAAAGGCGGTGGCACGCGGCGTCGACTTCGGGCGCGCCGCGCGCCTCGGCGAGCTCGCGAATGTCCTCGAGCAAGGTCACGAGCGCGTGCGCGTCGCGCAGGAGCACCTCGTTCAGCTCGCGGAGCGTCACCGTCGTCGCTTCGAGCAGCTCCTGACAGCGCGCCACGGCGTCGAACCAATCCGAGCGGAGCAATTGCCCGATTTCCTGTTGGAAGCGCTCCTGCTGCAAGTCGAGCCCGCGCTGGCGCCGCTCGATGCCGTCCACGAGGTCGCGCACCGTCACGCGCAGCGGCCCCGCCACGCGCTCGGAAAATTCACGCTCCGACGCCGCCCCGCGCGCCTGCTCGAGGAGCCCGACGAGGCTCGCCTGGAGCGTCCGCATCAGGATCGTGAGGCTTTCCCCCGTGAGCGCCTCCTCCTCCGAGTAAAAATCGACGATCGCGGTGGCGAGGCGCGTGAGCGCGTAGGCGCCGCTCCGCACGACGCCGGCGCCGTCCACGCGCGAGAGCAGACGCTGGTCGCGAAGCCGCTGGATCGCGGTGGTCGCGCGGCGGGCGACGGCTGCCGCCTCCGGCTGCACCAGGGCGCACACGTCGCGAAACACGTCGCCGAGCTCCTGCTCCGAAAACGCGGTGAGCTGCTGGGTGCGCGCACGAAGCCCGAGGGCCGCGACGAAGCAGAGGTCGAGCGTCGAGAGCTCGAGCGAAACCCGGCGCGCGGCGAGATTTTCGAGCAGGCGGCGCGGTTCTTGGGCGACGCTCGGGTCGGTCACGGGCGGCGGGGTCTATAACCTAGGAGCCCGCCTCGGTCACCACGGAGCGCGAACGGCGCGTTAGACCGCGTTTCATCGTGTGTGACACGACGCGGCAATGAAAACGGCTCTAAGATGAGAGATCGGCTCATGCCAGCGCCCGTCGCCGCTCCGTTCTCGCTCCCGCAGCTCGTGGGCTACGTGGCCTTCCTGCTCGGCGTCGTCTCCTTCTTGCAGCGGAACGACCGGCGCCTGCGCGGCATGATCGGCGTGCAGGCCTTCACCTACGCCGTGCACTTCTTTCTGCTCGGCAGCACGGTGGCGGCGGTCGCTTCGCTCATCACCTCGACGCGCGCCTGGCTTTCGCTCGTCACGCGCTCGCGCGTCGTCGCCGTCGTGATCCTGGCGGTGAACCTGGCGTTCGGCCTCCTCACCGCGAAAAACGCGGCGGGGTGGCTGCCGGTCGTCGCCACGAGCGCGGGCACGATCGCGTTTTTTTGGTTCAGCGGCCTCGCCATGCGCGCGATCCTGCTCCTTAGTACCGCGTGTTGGCTCACGAACAATCTCCTCGTCGGCTCGATCGGCGGGACGATGCTCGAGCTCTTCATCGGCGCCGTGAACACGACGACCTGCTACCGGATTTGGCGTGCCGCGCGCGCCGGTGCCGTCGCCGCGCCGCGTCCGTCGCACGCGCCCGAGCGCGCCTGAAACCGAGCGAACGCGGGCCGAGCCGTGGCATTTCGCGGCGTCCGTTCGGACGTGTCCGTGAAACGGGCAATCCTCGCGCCGCAGTAGTAACAGGGACACATGTCGAACGAAGCCAAGGAGCTCTCGGGGCCCGATTTGCGGGCTGGCGTGCTCGCCAGCGAGGTGCCGGACGGAGGCACGCTGCTCGGTCACGTGGAGGGAGAGGCCGTCCTCGTCGCGCGGCGCGGACCGGAAGTGTTCGCGGTCGAGGCGACCTGCACGCACTACGGCGGACCGCTCGCGGAGGGCCTCGTCGTCGGCGATACGGTGCGCTGCCCGTGGCACCACGCCTGCTTCAGCCTGCGCACGGGTGAGGTCGTGCACGCTCCCGCGCTCCGCTCGATCGCCTGCTACGCGGTCGAGACGCGCGGGGAGAAACTCGTCGTCCTCGGCAAGAAAAGCCCGCCGAGCCGCGTGACCGCGACGCCCGGCATCGATTCGATCGTCATCGTCGGCGGGGGCGCCGCCGGCCACGCCGCGGCCGAAACGCTGCGGCGCGAGGGCTACACGGGCAAGCTCACGCTGCTCTCGGCGGACGCGGCGCCGCCCTGCGATCGGCCGAACCTTTCGAAGGACTACCTCGCGGGCAATGCGCCCGAAGAGTGGATCCCGCTTCGGCCGCGGGAGTTTTTCAGCGAGCAGAACATCGAGCTCTCGCTCGGCGCGCGCGTGATGGCGCTCGACGTGAAGGCGCGGCGGTTGAGCCTCGAGGATCGCCGCGAATTCGGCTACGACCGGCTGCTTCTCGCGACGGGCGCCGAACCCGTGAAGCTCTCGATCGACGGCGCGCACCTGCCGCACGTCCACACGCTGCGCACGCTCGGCGACACCCGCGCCATCATCGCTCGGCTCGACAAGGTGAAGCGCGCCGTCGTCATCGGCGCGAGCTTCATCGGCCTCGAGGTGGCGGCGTCGCTCCGCGCGCGCAAGATCGAGGTCGACGTCGTCGCGCCCGACAAGGTGCCGCTCGAACGCGTGCTCGGGCCCGAGCTCGGCCATTTCATCCGCTCGCTCCACGAACACCACGGCGTGCGCTTCCATCTCGGCAAGACGCCGGCCTCCATCGAGCCGCACGGCGTGAACCTCACGACGGGCGAAGCGCTGTCGGCCGATCTGGTCGTCACCGGCATCGGCGTGCGCCCCGCGACCGAGCTCGCCGAGTGGGCGGGACTTTCGACCGATCGCGGCATCGTCGTCGACTCGTTCCTCGAGACGAGCGTTCCGGGCGTCTTCGCCGCGGGCGACAACGCGCGCTATCCGGACCCGCGAACCGGGGCGAACGTTCGCGTCGAACATTGGGTGCACGCCGAGCGCCAGGGCCAGACGGCGGCCCTCAACATGCTCGGCCGCCGCGTTCCCTACGATCTCGCGCCCTTCTTCTGGAGCGCTCACTACGACCTCACCGTCTCCTACGTCGGGCACGCCGAGCAGTGGGACCGCATCGACGTCGACGGCGACATCTCGAAGCGTGACGCGACGCTCAGCTACTGGCGCGGCGAGCGGAAGCTCGCCGTCGTGACCCTCGGCCGCGACCACGCGAGTCTCGAGGCGGAAGTCGAGCTCGGCGCGCGCCACTAGCCGTGGGAGCGCGTCGCGAGCTCGGGGCTACGCGAAGTCGTCGCGCAAGCTCGCGAGCGTGTCCGCCGCGAGCGTCGTCTCCGCGCGATACGCCGGGTGCTCGACGCCGAGCTTCAACCCGAGCGAGCCGCCGACGAGCGCCGCGACGGCCGCCTGCGAGAGCGGAAACTTCACGTATTGCACGGCCATGGTGCGATCCGGCTCCGAGCCGCGGCGATCCGGAATCACCGCGAAGCGCTCGTTGCCCGCGAGCAGGTAAAAGTCGTCTTCCACGCCCGCGAGCGCGACGAGCATCCGCTCGCGCTCGTCCTTGTCGGGGTATTCGATGAAGATGGTCGCCGAAAGCTCGCGCTCGCTCGGGATGAGCTCGTTGTACGTCTCGAGCTCGTGCTGGATCGCTTTCTCTTGCGTGATGCGCTCGGTGCGGAGCATCTCCTGCACTTGGAAGAGCACGGTGTCGCGGTTCTCGAAGAGCACCGTCATGGCCGGGCCGAGCGCGACGTAGCGCGGGCGCTTGACGGCGATGACGCGGGCTCGGAACCGCTCGCGGAGCTGTTCGTACGCGCCGAGGTCGAGGAGCTCAGAACGTTCGATGGGCTTCATGCGTCACCATACGCCTCCGCGAGGAGCTCGACGGGGTGGCGCGCCGTGAGCCCATTTTCCTTGAGCACGCGCAGGGCGGCGAGGCTGCAATCGGTGACGACCGCGGTTTCGCCGTCTTCCTGGCCCGAGCGAATGTCCTCGGTGAGGCGCTTCGCGTAACGGCGGCCTTCTTCGTAATAGGCGGCTTTCATGCCCCAGGTGCCGTCGACCGCCGAGCAGCGCTCGATGATGCGCACGTCGGTGTCCGGCAGCGCCGCGAGCACGCGGGCGCCCGGCACCGCGATCTTCTGCGCGCGGAGGTGACAGGCGGCGTGGTACGCGATCTTCCCGTAGCCGCGCGCGAAGTCGCGGTTGAGCTTCTTCTCGCGGCGGAGGCCGTCCAAAAACTCCATGAGGTCGCGCGTCGCGGCCGCGACGGCCCGCGCGGCCTTGGTGTCCACGTACGCGGCCCACTCTTTCTTCATCGTGTAGCCGCAGGTCGGCCCGGGCACGACGATCGTCTTGCCGGCCTCGACGTGCGGCAGGAGCTCCGCGACGTTCGCCTCGATCTTCTTCTTGGCGGCTTCGACGTCCCCGCCGTCGAGATTCGGCATGCCGCAGCAGGTGAGCCCTTCGGGCAGCGTCACTCCGAAGCCGTTGCGCTCGAGCACGCGGGTTGCCGCGGCCGGGACGCCCGGGAAATTGTGCTCGCCGTAGCAGGTCGGAAAGAGCACGACCTCGCCCGCGCTGCCCGCCGCCGAGTGCGGCTCGTGCTCGCGGAGCCAACTCGAGAACGCGCGTGTCGCGATGGGCGGCAGCGGAAATTCCGCTGAAATGCCAGTGGCGCGCTCGGCGACTTTGCGCACGAGCCGGTTCGCGTTGACGAGATTCGCGAGGCGCGCTTGCGGGCCGACGGAAGCTTTACCGATCGCCGCCGGCTCACCGAGGATGCGATCGACGAGCGGCACGCCCTCACGACGCGCGCGCACCGCCTTCTCGCGCGCCATCAAGCGCGGAAAATCGAGCAGCTCGTACGCGCCCTCGTCCGCCGTGTACGGGCACTTGATGTAGCAGAGCTTGCACTGCCAGCAGTGATCCGTCACTTCGCGGATCGTCTCGGCGCTCACGGTCTCCGCGCCGTCGGCACGACCCGCGTCGATCTCTTTGTCGACCGCGGAGAACAGCAGCGGGAACGAGCCGCAATAGCCGACGCACATCCGGCAGTCGGCGCAAATCTGAAACGTGCGCTTGAGCTCCTGCTCGAGATCGCGCTCGTCGAAGTAGCGCGGATCGCCCGGCGAAGCCGCGGGGGGCTTGCCGGGCGCGCGCGCGATGGCCGCCTTTTTCAGCCGAGCTCCTTCGACGCCTTCTCGAACCGACCGGCATGCGACTTTTCGGCCTTTGCGAGCGTCTCGAACCACTCGGCGATCTCCGCGAAGCCTTCGTCGCGCGCGGTCTTCGCGAAGCCCGGGTACATCGTCTGGTACTCGTAGGTTTCGCCGGCGGCGGCGGCGACGAGGTTCTTCGCCGTGCTGCCGATGGGCTTGCCCGTCGCGGGATCGCCGACGGACTTCAGAAAGTCGAGATGGCCGTGAGCGTGACCGGTCTCACCGTCCGCAGTGTCCTTGAACAGGCCGGCGACATCCGGATAACCCTCCACGTCCGCGACCTTCGCGAAGTAGAGGTAGCGACGGTTCGCCTGCGACTCGCCGGCGAACGCTTCTTTAAGGTTTTCGTGGGTCTTGGTGCCTTCGAGCTTTGCCATGGGCGGGAACATAACACCGCGCTCAGCTTGGTTCAGGAGCAATTTCGAGCTAAGGTTTCAAGGGATTATGCTGACGAGGCGCTTGGGTTCGCGATTGGGGCAGCTCGCGTGGGGACTTGGAGCCGCGACCTTCGTGGCCGGAGCGTGCGGAAACAAAGACGACAACCCGGTGCTGCCGAGTTCGAGCGGGGATTTCGCGGCCGGCGGCAAGAGCCCGGCGTTCGGCGGCGCGGGTCGAGGCGGCAGAGCCGGTTCGGGCGGTGAAGCCGGCGGCATGGCGGCGGGCAGTGCCGGCGTCGGCGTCGCCGGCGGTGGGGAAGAGGCGGGCGCGGGCGCGACCGTCAACCCGGCGGCCCCCGTCGTGACGATCGCGAGCCCCGCGGCCGAGAGCGATCCGAACGGAACGGGCGTCATCGTGGCCGAGCAGGTCGACGTGCTCTGCACGGCGACGCGCTCGACGCACGCGGGCTCGGCGCCGGTCGACCCCGCCACCGTCACCATCGCGATGCTCGACGCGGGCGGCAACATGATCGAGTCCGTGGCCGGTTCGGCGACCGACAACGTCAACGAATACAAGGGCACCTTCGTCACGACCAAGGTCACGGACAACGGCCCGATCAGCTTCACGTGCACGGCCGGCGACACGGCCTCGCCGCCGCTCGTCGGAATGGGGCGCGTCGATACGTTCGTCGATCACGGCCCGGACGTGACCATCGGCGACCCGGCGGACATGTCCGACGTCGGGCTGATGGGCGCGGTTCACGTGGATTTCCAGGTCGCCGCGGACCCCGTGGCCAAGGGGGACAAGGCCGCCGCCGTCGCCTCGGTGACCTTCACCGTCAACGGCGTGATGTTCGATCTCGCCGAGAAGGACGGCACGTACACGACCTCCGTCAACCTGGCCGACAAGACGCTCTTCCCGACGACGCCCGACGGCAACACGCAGGTCGAGATCATCGCGACCGACGAGCGGAAGCCGACCGCCGCCGTTCGCGACGTGACCTACAACTTCGTCACCGACGGCACGGGGCCGGTGATCACCATCCTGCAGCCCGACGGCAAGACGCCGCGCGGCGGGAGCGTCGATCTCCAATTCACGGCCGTGGACGATCAGTCGGGCGTCGACCCCTCGACCATCGTCGTCTACTTGAACGACGACCCGAACCGTTACGATCCGAAGAGCAAGACGTGGACGCACGACGGCGACACGTACACGTTCACGTTCGATACGACCCAGCTCACCTCGTCCAAGGTGAAGGCGAACATTCGCGTGAGCGCGAGCGATCTCGTCGGGAACCCCGGCAACGACGCGACCATCCTCCTGAACCTCGACAACGTCGCGCCGATCGTCGATCTCGATCCCGCTCCCATCAGGGAAACCAACTCGACGTACTGTTCGGTGGCGTTCGATCCGGTCGGCCCGCGCGCGGCGAGCGATTTACAGGTCGTGCAAAAGCTCCAGCTCGTGCGCGCGCTGGCGTGGGATCGCACGAATACGGCGCCCGGCATGACGGTGGCCTACTACTCCGTCGTCGATCTGAACTCCGTCTATCTCTTCATTCAGCCGAACGTCGAGGACGGGCTCATCTACGACCAGGACAAAGACGGCATCTGCGATTCGATTCAAGAAACGGATCCGGTGACGAACAAGCCGCTCTTGTCGCAGCACCTCACCCCGATTCCGCCCGCCGGTGCTCCCTGGTACGGCTCGATGTCGAACGAGGACTCGACGCTCGACACCGATTTTCCGATGCCTGACGGCTGCACCTACCAGGGCGGCAACGTGCCCGAACCGCCGACGCTGTGCCAGCCGTACGGCTCGGACATGACGCAGGTCATCCCCTGGGATTACGACCACACGGTGCCGGCCATCTTCGCCCTCGGGCCGCTCTCCGGCGCGGCGTGTACCGGCACGGACTGGGAGTTCACGGACATCCAAGAAGGTTGGATTTGCATCGCCGGTCGAGCGTCGGACAACACCGGCAACGTCGGGATCTCGGTGCCGCTCCGGCTTTGCTACGACGACGGCGTCGATCCGCCGCCGACCTGCGCCGATCCGGTCGCGGACCCGCCGCCGTCGTGCATCGTCGACGGCTGTACGCTGCCGCCGCGGTTCGAGAGCGGGCTCTACAAGCAGTGAGCGTCCCGCGAGCGCTCGGCCGCTCCCTCGGGAAGGTGGGAGCCCTCGGCCGTGAAGCGCTCGCCATGGCGCGCCAGTGGACGCTGCTCGGCCACGATCTCGCGACCGTGGTCCCGCCCCGCGCCGAGGACGTGGTCGTGCTCGTGCACGGATTTCTGGCGACCGCGGGCGTGCTCCGGCCGCTGCGTGAGGCGCTCGAAGCCGACGCGGGGGTGACGGTGGCGTCGTTCACGCACCCGCCCGGTCTCGCCGTGACGGCGCTCGCCGAGCGCGTGGCCGCAGTCGTGCGGCGCGTCGAGGCGGAGCGCATTCAGCTCGTCGGGCACAGCCTGGGCGGACTCGCCGCGCGCTACTTCGTCGACGTGCTCGGCGGCGACCCGCGCGTCGTGCAAACGGTCTCGATCGCGGCGCCGTTTTGGGGGACGAACCGCGCGCGCGCGCTCCCCGGCGCCTTCGCGCGCGAGCTCGTGCCCGAAAGTCCCTTGCTCGCTCGCGTCCGCGAGGGCCTCGGCCGCGGCGTGCCGCACTTCGCGGTGAGCGGCAGCCACGACGCCGTCGTCGGACCGGCCGCGCCGCTCGGTGCCGCGGCCGAGCTCGTCGCCGACGGCTGCGGACACAACGCGGTGCTCTACGACCCCCGGGTGCTCCGGAGCGTCGTCGAGCGCGTGCGGCTGGGGCGACGGGCCGAGTCACCGGGCGTTCGGCCGCTTTGACCAGTGACGATCCCGTGGTACTCGGCGCGACCCGTGTCGCGCTTGTCTCGCTCGTTGCGCCCCGCCGTGCTCGTTTCCGCGGCGGCTTCGGCCCTGACGCTCGCCGCCGCCCGGCCGGCGCGCGCCGACGTTTCGTCGTGGGCGAGCGCGGCGACCGGCCCGACGTACCTCGACGACGGTCGGAGCAAGCGTTGGGTTCCGACGCTCGAGCTCGAGAGCGGCCTCGGCACGCCGCCGTCGGGCTTGCTCGCGGTCGGCGGCTTGTTTCACCTCGAGACGCACTTCGGGCTCGGCACCGATCTCGGGCTGCTCTCGCGCTTCGCGACGCGCGGCTTCGTGCTCGGCGATTGGGGCGCCGCGGTCGATCTCGGCGGCTACGAGCGCTTCTGGGGGCGCCAGTCGGCGGGCGGGCTCGGCAAGGTCGTGTTCGGCGCGCCGTGGGGGCTCGAGCTCGGCGCGGGCGGCGGCTACGGCACGCACGGCGCGCGCGAGTTCACCGTGACGCTCGGCATCGATTTCCTGCGCCTCACCGTGTTCCGCACCGTGGGCGAAAATTGGTTTCCGAACCCGTATCCGGCGTACAGGAAGCCCGAATGAGCGCGGGCTGATTACTGGGCGAACCGGCCGAGCGCGGCGACGAAGCGGTCCAGATCCTCGCGCCGGTGCTTCTCGGTGACGGCGACGAGCAGCCGGTCCGCGAAGCGCGGGTCGATGCGGCCGAGATCGAGCCCGGCGACGATGCGGTCCGCTTCGAGCGCGGCGCACACGCGGGCCGCGCTTCCGCCGCGCACGCGCACGCACACCTCGTTGAAGTGCGGCGCATGCTCGAAGCCCGGCGCGTAGCCCGGCAACGCGAGGATCTTCTCGCGCAGGTACGCCGCCTTGGCGAGGCAGCGTTCGGCGACGGCGACGAAGCCGCTCTTGCCGAGCAGCGTCGTGCGGATGGTGAGCGAGAGGGCGAGCAGGCCCTGGTTCGTGCAGATGTTGCTCGTCGCGCGCTCGCGCCGGATGTGCTGCTCGCGCGTCGAGAGCGTGAGCACGTAGCCGCGCTCACCGCGATGATCCACTGTCTCGCCGCAGACGCGACCGGGGAGCTGCTGGAGGTAGGCGCGATCGGCGTGGCACGCGAAGAGCCCGACGCCCGGGCCGCCGAGCTGGGGCGGGCAGGCGAGGGGTTGCCCTTCGCCGACGGCGATGTCCGCGCCGAGCGCGCCGGGCGGCTCCGCGACGGCGAGCGCGTACGGTTCGCTCACGCTCGCGACGAGCAGCGCGCCTTTCGCGTGCGCGAGCTCGGCGAGCGGGCGCAAATCCTTGATGCCGCCGAAAAAGCTCGGATAACCGACGACCACCGCCGCCGTGGCGTCGTCGAGCGCGCGCCCGAGCGCGTCGATGTCGGCGCAGCCGTCCTTGCCCTCGGGCACCTCGACGTAGGTTTGATCGGCGCGGCCCGAAAGGTAGGTGCGCGTCGTGCCGCGATAATCGGGGTGCACGCAGCCGCTCGCGATGATCTTCCCGCGCTTGGTGAGGCGCGTCGCCATGAGCGCCGCTTCGGCCGTGGCGCTCGCGCCGTCGTAGAGGCTCGCGTTCGCGAGCGGCAGCCCGTAAAGCTCGCTCACGATCGTCTGGAACTCGAAGATGGCCTGCAGCGTCCCCTGCGACACCTCGGGCTGGTACGGGGTGTAGGCCGTGTAAAATTCACTGCGCAAGAGCAGCTGGTCGACCGCCGGCGGCAGGTGGTGGTCGTACATGCCCGCGCCGAGGAACGACAGCATGCTGCTGCCCGCGTTCTTCTCGGCGAGCTCGCGCAGATGCAGCATCAGCGTGGGTTCGTCGAGCGCGGGGAGCACCTTGAGCGGCCCGCGGTGCCGGACGCCCTCCGGAATGGTGTCGAAGAGCTCGTCGATGGAGGCCCTGCCGATCACGCCGAGCATCTCGGCGATCTCCTCGGGCGTATGGGGCAAATAACGCATGGTGAGGGGACGGCCGGGTCAGTGCGCGGAGGCGGCGAGGTGGGCGCCGTAGGCGGCGGCGTCGAGCAGGCTCCCTTGCTCCTCGGCGAGCTTGCTCGGGCGAATCGCGATCATCCAGCCGCGCTTCCACGGATCTTCGTTCACGAGCTCGGGCTGCTTTTCGAGCTCCTGATTCACGCGCGTGATGACGCCGCTCACCGGCGCGAAGAGGTCGCTCAGCGTCTTCACGCTCTCGATCGTTCCGAACGCTTGATGCGCGTTCACGCTCGCGCCGACCTTCACGTCGATGCCGACGAGCGTCACGTCACCCAGCTGATCGACCGCGAACGCGGTGATGCCCACCAAAATCTCGTCGCCCTCGGTGAGGGCCCACTCGTGGTCCTTCGTGTACTTGCGATCGTCTTTCGTCTCGGTGGCTGATGCCATAGCGTTGCGTGTCTCCTTCGATCGATCTGCGCGCCTCAGTTCGCGCGCTTGTAAAACGGAGTCGGAACGACCTCTGCCTCCACGGACTTCCCGCGGCAATCCACGAAGATCTTCGTGCCGACGGGCGACAGCACCACGGGCACGTAGCCGAGCCCGATGTTCGTGCCGAGCGTCGGCGAGGGCGACCCCGACGTGCAGAGGCCGATGGTTTCACCGGAAGCGTCGAGCAGCGGGTAACCGTGGCGCGCGATGCCGCGGCCGCGCATCTCGAAGCCGACGAGCGTGCGGCGCGGCCCTTCCGCCTTGAGCCGAACGAGCGCTTCTTTCCCGACGAAGTGCGGCTTGTCGAGCTTCACGGTCCAGCCGAGTCCGGCCTCGAGCGGGTCGGTGCTGTCGTCGATGTCGTTGCCGTAGAGAGCGAGCCGCGCTTCGAGCCGCAGCGTGTCGCGCGCGCCGAGACCGACCGGTTCGATGCCGAACGCCTTGCCCGCCGCCATGAGCGCGCGAAAGAGCGCCGGCGCGTGGTCCCAGCCGACGAAGAGCTCGACGCCGTCCTCGCCCGTGTAACCCGTGCGCGCGATCGTGCACGGAATTTCCCCGACGCGCCCGTCTTGAAAACGAAAGCGGCCGAGGTCCTTCTTCACGTCGATGTTCGAGCCCGCCGCGGCGAGCGTTTCGAGCGCGCGCGGGCCCTGGAGCGCGAGCAGCGCCGTCTCGTCGCTCGCGTCCCGGAACGCGACCTTGCCCTCGGCGGCGCGCGCGAAATGCGTCGCGATCTTGTCGCGGTTCGAGGCGTTGCACACGACGAGCACGTCCGCCGGCGACCGCCGGTACACGATGAGATCGTCGAGGATGGTGCCGCCCTCGTTGCAACAGCAGGTGTAGAGCGCCTGTCCGTCGGCGATGCGCGCCGGATCGTTCGTGATGAGCGAGCTCACGAGCTCGAGCGCGCCCGCGCCGGTGAGCTCGAGCTCGCCCATGTGCGACACGTCGAACAAGCCGACGCGTTCGCGCACAGCGCGGTGCTCTTCGACGATGCCCTTGTACTGCACGGGCATCTCCCAGCCGGCGAACGGGACCATCCGCGCGCCGAGCGCCACGTGTTCCGCGTAGAGGGAGGTTTTTCGCATCCGAGTTCGTCCGCGTAGCATCGAAAGCCGCCGGGCGGAAACGAAGGAAATGCCGCGCCGGGAGCGCGCGAATTTCATGAGAAACGCGCGGTCGTGCTAATTTCGGGCCAGTGTCCAAGGGCCGCGTGCTCATCATCGAAGCCGACGAGTGGCTCGCGGTCCTGCTCCGGAAGTTCCTTGCGGACGCCGGCTTCGAGGTCGATGTGGCGAGCGGCGCGCGCCAGGGCTTCGACAAAGCGCGCGAGCTTACGCCCGACTGCATTCTGTGCGCGGTGAACTTGCCGGACATCGACGGCTTCTGGGTCGCGCGGCGCGTGCGCACCGAGCCCTCCGCGGTCGCGACGACGCCCTTCCTCTTCCTCACGGACGCGGACGACATGGAGTCGCGGCTCCAGGGTCTCCACGTCGGCGCCGACCTCTACCTCACGAAGCCGTTTCGCAACGAGGAGGTGGTCGCTCAGGTGGGCGCGCTCATCGAAATGGCCAAGCGCCTCCGCGCGCAGCGCGACGCGATCGGCTCCGAGGGCCCGGCGTCGCATCGCGGCAGCGCGTTCCAGGGCGACCTGGCTCAGGTGTCGTTGTCGACGGTGCTCACGCTGCTCGAGCTCGAACGCCGCACGGGGCGCGTCAAGGTCGCGCGCGACGACGGCCGTAAAGGCGAGGTCGAAGTCGTCGACGGCAAGTTCGCGGGCGCCAAAGTCGACGGCACGAAGGGCGGCGCGACCGAGCTCTTGCGCGAGCTCCTGCGCTGGAAGCGGGGCAAATTCGCGTACAAGCCGGACGCCGCGCACAAGCCCGACCCCGCGAAGGCCGCCGTCAAGGCGCGGCAGAGCCTCACCGGGCTCCTGCTCGAAGCGAGCCGGCTCGAAGACGAATCACGCCGCTAGCGGAAAGCTCGCCGCGTGCGCGACTATTTGAGCTCGTTCTTGTCGAGCGGCTTGCCGTCGGTGCCGTACCCGGCCTGGCGCCAGCGATCGGCGTCGGTGAAGCCGGGCGGCGCTTTCGGCCGCGGCGTCACGTCTTTGATCACGAGCTCGGTCAAGACGCCGCGTCCCGGCTTGACCTCGAAGTCGTAGACGCGCGACGGCTCGCCGCCCTTGATGTGCACGTGCGGGAACACGGTGCTCACGGCGCCGATCTCGACGTGGTCGGCGTCGACACGCTCGCGCACGTAGTTGGCGAGCGCCTCGGGCGTCACGTTGCCTCCGAGATACGCCACGTCGAGAAAAGCGCCGTTCACGCGCATCCGCGCCGGCACGGCGAAGCCGAACACCTGACCCGGCCCTTGATCGAGCTCGCCGGGCGCGAGGTGATCGAGGGGTTTCGCGCTCGGCGTCGCGGAAGCTTCGGCCGGCGGCACGTCGGTCTGGCGCCGGTGACAACCGGGCGCGGCGAGCAGCAACAGGGCGAACGCTCGGGTCCGGCTACTCACTCCACGATGCTAGCCCAGGATTCGACGGTGGAGAGCGTCGGAGGCGTCGCGAGCACCGTTTCGGCCACGCCGACCTTGACGTTCTGGTCCTGCCCGGACTGCTTCTGGTTGCCGGTCTCGTAGACGAGCTTGAATTGGCCGGTGTTGATCTGCGACATGCTGATCTGGTGCCCGTAGCCGAGCACCGGATCGCCCGTCGTATCGTCGGTGGTCACGCTGCAGTTCGGATCCTGAACCGCCGCGACGCCCGCCGTGACCGCCGCGAAGCTCGTGAGCTTCGCGTAGTCGCGCGGGCCCGAGCTCGGATCGGTCGTGCCGGAGACCGGATCGGTCGTGAGCGGCAGCACGTAGTTTCCCTGGTAGATGGTGCTCGTACCCTGGTCGCAGACCTTCTTCGGGTCGGCGGGCGCGTACGTCGCGTAGTAAAGGAGCTGGTTGAAGAGCACCATCGGCCCGACCACGCGCTCGCCGTTTTGGTAGATCTCGTACCAGTTCACTTGCGTCTGCGTGCTCGCCTTGCTCGGCACGACCAGGTCCGTGAGTGAAAACACGGTGTTCGAGATCGAGGCGGAGCCGAGCACGTTCTGATCGCCCGACGCTACGTCGAGCACCACGTTGCCGTCGTCGTCGACCGAGACCGTGGGCGGCAGCATGATCGGCTGCCCGTCGCCGAAGCCGAAGCCGGTCGTCGACTTGAGCGACGCCGGGAACAGGTCGGCGAACAGGTTCATCGTCCACTGGGACGGGTCGGCGGACGACACGTCGACCTTGAAGAGCCGGCCGTCAGCGTCGCCGACGTAGATGCGATCCGCGACGACGCCGACGCCGCCGGGGAACGCCACCGGCTGCCCCGTCACCGGCGCGTCGAGCGCGGCCTCGGTCGTCCGCGCCTGCAAATCCGAGGACACGTCGTTCTTGCTGAAGCGGAACGTACGGATGATCTCGCCCGTATCGAGGCGCACGATGGTGAGCGACCGCGCCCCCGCCTCGTCGTTCGGGAAGCTGTAACAGTGCACGCGCGACCGCGGCGGGTAGTTCGAGTCGAGCGCGAGCGAGCTGAAGTCGCGGCCGCCCGAGGGGCAGCCGGGCCCCGCGGTCACCTGCGTGCCGCCCGGACCGCCCGGCAGCACCGCGACCGGGATCTCCTTCGCGTTCCCGCCGCCGGTCACGTCGAAGAAGAGCGTCGTGATGAGCGGCGTCGCGCCGCCGCGGCCGAACAGGTTCTTCCCGTTCTTGTCGCGGGTGAGCTGCCAGAGCATGCGCGGGCCGCCCTTGGTCGGATCGTCCGGCGACGTCGCGTCGAGCTCGGGCTGGGTCACGTCGAGGCCGAAGTAGCCGGTGTGTTGGACGCCGAAGCCCTCGACGATCACGCTGCGCCAGGCCGACGCGCCGATGCGCGCGTCGGTGACGGAGCGCTCGAACACGGTCGGCTGCTGCGACGGCTGCGACGGCTGGACGGCCACCACGTCTTGGAACGCGGGCGTGCCGTCGAGCAAGACCTGGTGGTTGTACGGATAGAGATTGTAGAGATTCGGCAGCACCGCCGGCGGCGCGAACGCCCAGAGCTCGTTGCTCTGGCTGTCGTTCTGCACCATTTTCGACGGGTCGTTGAAGTCCGCGGGGTTGTTCGAGACGACCTTGAACGCGTGCAACAAGCCGTCGTTGCTCGAGACGTAGAGCATCATCGGCCGATTCGCTTCGAGGAGCTCGTAGCGCGCGTAGGATTCGTCGCGGATCGCGGCGCTCGGCCGATCGATGACGACCGGCGTCGAGTGCATGATGTCGCCGAGCAGCTTGCACTGCGTGTCGTCGCCCACGGCGGCGCAGCGCGGAGTGACGCTCGATTGCCCGTTGTTGTAGCCGAGCCACCACTTCATGTACATGTCGCGGCAGGCCGAGGTCGTCGCGAGCGCCACGCCGTTCTGATCGATGCAGCTCGTCGTCGGGATCGCGAGCGCGTCGGGCGGCAGATTGGCGATGAAGTTCGAGGACGTGCCCGCGAGGCTCCGTCCGCTGTAAATCCCGACGCCGTCGGGATCGGTCGTGCCGATGTAGGGACGGATCGTCTCGAGCGACGTGATCGGATCGGCGCTCGACGCGCCGCCGATGATGGTGAAGACGTGCCGAGCGTCGGGGCCGCCCATCGCCAGGTTGTGCGCGAAGTCGTCGCCCTTGCTCGTGTCGACCGTCGCCTTCTGCGGCGTGGTGATGCCCGTGTTCGGATCCTTGTCGCACTCGAAGCGCTGCCGCTGGAGCGTGCCCCACCACGGCTTCAGTTGCGCCGTTTGGAAGCCGGTGAAGAAGCGGAAGGTGTCGAGCGGGCCGTTCGCGCCGCTCGTGCCGCCGCCCGCCTGCACGGCTTGCGTCCGGCTCGTCGCGCTCTGGGTGCTGCTCAGAATGGCCGACAGCTGACTGCGCAGCGCTTCGCGGTCGTTCGCGAAGTAGGCGCTCGTCACGGTCGAGGGGATCGAGTTGCCGTTCGAATCCGTCGTCGTGCTCACGCCGCCCGCGAGCGCGATGCGTTGCAGCGTGCAGCAAGCCTGGAGCGCCTGGTTGCCGGCGTTGGCGGGCTTGTTGCAGAGGTTCGTGGTGCTCGTCGGGTCGACGTCCGCCGCCGTGATCGTGCTGCAGTCCTTGGGCGCCGTCGCGGGGTCGTTGTCGTCGTCGACCTTGTCGAGCGCGAAGCCGACGACGTACGTCGGGATCTGCGGGTGGGTCGAGGTCTTCGTGTCGAGCGCCGAGACGATGTCTTCCGGCTTGTCGAACGGACAGACGCCCTTCGGCACTTCCGTGCTGTCCGCGCAATAGGGGCGCAGATCCATGTTCGGCTGCCCGTCGGTGAGCAGGATGATGATCTCTTTGCGGGCCGGATTGCAGGCGAGGAACGGATCCTCCCAAGGTCCGAAATCCGCGGCGACGTCGCTCGGCGAGAGGGTGCTCGGGTTGCGGTCCGGATCCTTCGAGTGATCGTTCGAGAAGAAGTCCGAGGCGTCGTGCAGCATGCCGGCGATGGGCGTCGCGCCGTAGGGACGCGTGGCGAGCAGCACCTCTTGAATGTGCTTGTTCTTGTTCACGTAGTCGCCGATGCCGTCGTACGGATTGCCGAAGTTCACCATGCGGCCCTCCCACGGCGGCGCGGCCGCGTTGCGGGAGCCGACCTCCTCGTCCTTCGTTCCCGTCGTGCAGCCCGAGGGCATGCCCTTGGCCGAGCTCCCGACGATGTAGCTCCAGAGGCCCGCCTTGCCCGTCGCGAGATCGACCGTCGAGCTGTCGCCCATCACGCCGTCGAAGCCGGTCCCCGGATCGGGCGACGTGTCGAACGTCATCAAGCCGAAGCGCACGTAATCCTGGAACGCGTCGAGCACGCCGTCGTTGTTCGGCTGCGAGAACGTGCACGCGCCCGTGCCGCTGTAGTTGTGATAGTTGATGCCGCCGACGGTCGGGTAGATGAACGGGTTCGTGCTCTGCACGCCCGGGCCCGCGGCGCAGCCGTTGCTGAGCGGCCGGTGATAGGGGATGGGATAGCGGAAGTCGTACGGATCGCCGCCGAGCGCGTATTCACCCGTCCGAAAGCCGACGCCCGGGTCGGTGCGGTCGATCTGCTGGCAGCTGTAGGTATCGATCGCCCCGGTCAAGACTTCGACGAGGTCGATCCACCGGCTCTTGTCGTTCACGCCGGCGGTGTTGCCGGGGTTGCACGTCACGGCGGTGCCGTCGATCTGGGACTCCATCGAGCCGGACGTATCGACGAGGAGCAGCACGTTCGGGAGCGGCGGATTCAGATCCGCCTGCGCCCGAGCGCGACCGCTCGAGAACGTCACGCCGAGGAGCGCGAGCGCCGCGTAGCGACCCAAAGCTCGGTTTCTCGCAACGCGCGCCACGTCAGCTGCCTCCCACGGGGCCGAGGAGCACGTGCGCCCGGGTCATGTGCTGGCCGGCCACCTGCATCACGTTCTGCACGCACGCCGCCGTCGCGGCCGCCGGCTGGAGCTGCGCGATCGTGGTGAGCTTGGCCTCGTAGTAGTGGAAGGCGTTGCGGGTGACGGCGTCCATGCCTTTGACCGGACCGAGCGCGGGCGCCACGTCCGTCACCTCGGTGAGGAAGCGGCCGCTGATGGCCGGCGCGTTCGTGTGCGGGTCGAGCGCCGTGCCGAAGGTGTCGGTCGCGAACAGCGTGTGCCCGGACTGCAGCGTGAACAGGTTGCTCGAGAGCTCGAGGCACGGGGGCGGCTCGAACGTCGTCGTGTCGAGGCCGAGGTTCATGCGGCAGTCGTCGTGGCCGGTGAGCGCTTGCGGCACGTACGCGGCCGGCGCCGTCGAGAGCTGCGAGAGCGCGGCGAGCGTCCCGAGCTGAGCGAGATACGCCGTTTGCAGGGCCTGCCGTTCGTTACCGGACGCGCGCGCGAGGAGCGCGGCCGAGTGCACCGTGTAGAGCCCGATGCCCGTGAGCATCGTGATGGCGAGCACGACGACGAAGAGCGTCGTTCCGCGTTCGGACGTTCGAGCGTATTTTCGCGACTTCGACTTCATCACCACTGCACACCCGCCTGGTTCGGCAACGCGACGTCGGCTTGGAACGTCCGCACGCGGGCCCAAGAGTTCGCATCCACTTGAAAGCGGTAGAACGCGCCCGGGATGCCCACGGCGCGATCGGCTTCGCGCGAACGGACGCTCAGCCGCACCCGCACCGTGCGGACCCGCTCCGGCAGATCGCCCTGCGCGTTCGCGGCGAAAAACTGCGTGAACGTGGCGCTCCCGGGCGCGGCTTGCGTGAGCGCCGGGGCGGCGCCCGCAGTCGCCGGGTTCAGCTGCCCGAGCACCGAGAAGGCGAGGTCCACCGCATACTCGGCGACCACGTCCGCCGAGCCGGCGATGACGTTTCCGTTCGAGTCGAGCTGATCGCGCACGAGCTCGGTGCGCGAGGCTTCGCCCGGCGCGCCTTGGCTCGCGGTGAAGAGCGGCTGCCAGGCGGTGCCTTCCGGATCGTGCTGCAAATCCATCACGCGGTAGCGCACGAGGTTCACCACGTTCGCGCTCGAGCCGACCGCGTAGCCGCGCAGACCCGACGTGCCCGTCCCGCTCGAGCGGACCGGCAGCGGCGTGCTCAGCGTGATGCACGGTTGCGTGCCCGCCGTGACCGACGCGATCTGCCCGAAATAGACGTTTCCGGCTTGATCCTTCACGCGCAGGATGAGCCCGGGCGTCGCGCCGAACACGTTTTGAAGCAGCGCGAGCTGGGCGTTCGAGTTGGCGGCGCTGAGGTAGCCGAGCCGCGCCATCGACGCCGTGTAAACCTGGAGGTAGATGCTCTGCCCGGTCGAAGCGTCCGCGACCGGAAACTCGTCCGTCGCCGAATACGAGCCCGAGAGCACGATTTGATCGGGGGTGAGCGGCTGCCCGGCGACGGCGTTCAGGGCGAACGACGCGTTCGCGGAGAGGTTCGGCGTGTCCGGCGTGATGCGCAGTCCGGCGAGCGTCGCGAGCCCGGCCGGCATCCCGGAGCTCACCGAACTGGCGAGGCTCGGATCGCGCTGGATGTTCGGCGTCGAGAGGTAGCCGGCGCGCTCGATGTCGTTCTTCAGGCGCTCGAAGCCGATCATGCCCGCGAGCGTCGCGCTCGTGATGCGCCCCTCGCGCTGATAGAAACGCGACGCGTCGCGCGCGAGCGCGAACACGACGATCGAGAGGAAGAGGCCGCCCGAGAGCGCGACCATGAGCTCGACGAGCGTGAAGCCCGACGCGCCGGCGCGTGCGCGGCAGGTCTCGCTGGAAAAGCGGCGGTTCGTCGTCAATCGGGCTGCCTCACCGCGCTCGCCTGCACGATCATGTGGTAGGTGCCGTCGGTCACCGCGTTGACGGTCGCCGGCGCCGCGTTGGAGCAGTCGGTCGCGAAGCGCGTCGACGTGTCGACGCCCACCTGCTCGTGCGGCCAGAACACGCGCACCTCCGTGCGGATGACGCCGTTGCCCGGGATCCCGGTCGCCTGCGACGGGCTCGCGTCCCCGTAAAGCCAGGTGAGTCGGATCTGCGCGCAGAAGGCGGGGTTCGCGGTGGTCGGCGCGCCGAACCCGTCGAACTCCGGCCCGAACGCGCGGGTCGTGTCGTACACCGGCAGTTGCCAGAGACCGTCGTTGGCCGTGACCGTCGAGAGCCAGGTGGTCTGCGTCACGCTCCACTGCGTGGTCCAGAGCGTGCTGTCGGCCGCGAGCTGGCTCAGCCACGACTGCGCGACGGCGTTCGCGATGGCGACGTTCTTCGCGAGCTGATTCGAGCTCACGGTCGCGCGCTCCATCGCGATGACGCCCGTGACGCCGGTCGCGAACACCGCGAGCGACATCATGAGCTCGATGACCGTGTAGCCGCGCGCCCTTGCTTTCATGGCGCGAGCCTCGCCGTGCCGTTCGGCATGATCAGCACCTGATAGTCGCGTGCCGTTTGGTTGTTCGGGTCGGTGCTCGTGATGTCGAGCACGGCGGGGGCGCCCAGCGTTTGCCATTGATCCGGCGTCCAGGTCGCGGTCGTGTTGATGTACGTGCGCCCCGCCGGGCTGAAGCAGATGGCGACGGTGCCCGCCTTCACCACGGTCCCGTCCGAGAGCGTGAGGACCGGCTTGATACCCGGGCTCGCCATGCCGTCCACGACGCGCGCCGTGCCGACCGTCGAGCCGCTGCCCACGTTGCCCCACGCGTTCGTGAGACAGCCGCGCGTCGGCAGGTTCGCGCACGCCGCTTTGTTCGCGCCGGACGAGGTCGCCGCGTTCGTCCCTTCCACGCCCTCGAGCACCTGAAAGGAGCCGTCCGACATGCTGAGGCTCACGACCATGGCCGAGCCGCGGGCGAGCGCCCGCGTGCGCGAGCCCCGGTAGATGTCGGCGATGCGGCCGCCGATCTGAAGGAGATGGCGACTGCGCAAGCGGCCCGCGAAGAGCGGCACCGCGATCGCCGCCAAGACGGCGATGATCACGACCACGACCATCAGCTCGACGAGCGTGAAACCACGTACTTTTCGAGAGCTTGTAGGCGAGAACCGCACGGAAGACCGGAAAGCATTCAGCAAAGTGCGTGCCGAGTCGCCCGTTCTCAAGGCGCTGAATTCATTGGGTTTATTTCGGGGTCGCCAGACCTCCGGACGGTAACGATTGCGTCGGTATGAAACGGTTGCGGGGCGGAGCCGGTTTCGCGTGGTGTATGCCTCGACGCCGATGCATCGCCGGGCGCTCCTCCTCGCGCTCGCCCTGTCGTGCTGCCGCAGCACGCCCTCGACCACGGCGCCGCGCCCGAGTGCTTCCATCGCGCCGCGCGTCGAGGTGCCCTCGGTGTGCGCGGACGGCGGCGGCGCGCTCGGCGACGCGAGCCTCGCGGCCTGGTTTCCCCAGACGGTCGGGCCGTATTGCATCGATCCGAACGCCGATCAGCGGGTCTTCGGTGAGGGCGCGCCGTTCCCGCTCGGCGACGCGGCGGCGCTGCTCTCACTCGACCCCGACGAGCTCGCGCACGAGGACGTCACGCGCATCGCGGCCGTCAAGTACGTCGAGGACGTGGCGGAGCCGGCGCGCCTCGTCGCGAGCGTGCTCGTTTTTTCGTCCGCCGAAGCGGCTTACGGCTTCTTCACCGAACGGCTCGCGCGCGCCGCGGAGGTGGGTCGTCCCGCGTACGCGGCGTTCGACGCCGGCGCGGCCGCGGTGCTGGGTGAGACGACCGCGTACGTCGTGCGCGCGGCGTGCGTGCTCAGGCTCGACTTCGCGAACCCACGCCTGCCGCCCGCCGGACTCGCGCCCGCCGCGCGTCCCGCGCTCACCGAACTCGCGCGCGCCATCGGCGAGCGTCTGCCGGGTCCCGCGACGCTGCCGCCCGCCGCGCGGCTCTTGCCCGAGGCGAAGCGCACGCCGCTCTCCATTCGCTACTTCGCGCGCGACCTCGAAGGGTTCGACGGTGTCGGTCCGGGCGCGGTCGCCACGTACGGCGACGGCAGTGGACGTTATCGCCTCGCGCTCGCCGTCCGGCTCGACGCGGACGCGGGCAAGGACGTGATGTCGACGCTCCGGAAGCGGGACGGCTCGCGCGCGCTGAAGCACGCGCCCTACGACGCGCTGCGCGTGGCGGAAGACGATGCACAGGCCGGCGCCGTGCGGGAGTGGATCTTCGGCCGGAAGGGCGCGCTCGTCGCGGGCATCGCGCTCGACGCCCCGCCGCGCGCGGCGCCCAAGGGCGCGCCGCCGGAGCGCGGCCTCGCCGTGCTCGAGCTCACGCGCTGGCTCGACCGGCTGCCGGCGCTCGCGGCGTGGTAAGTTCGTGACGGGCTCGCACGCGAGCCGGCGAAACCCCGAGCGCGAGGAGTCTCCTTGGATTTCACGTTTTCCGAGTCCCATCAGCTCCTGCGCCGCAGCGTGCGTGATTTTTGCGAGCGTGAGATCCGGCCGCACGCGCGCGAGTGGGACGAATCCGAGCGCTTCCCGCTCGAGCTCGTGCCGCGCCTCGCCGAGCTCGGACTGCTCGGCATTCGCGTCCCGGAGAGCTACGGCGGCTCCGGTCTGGACGTGACGGCGTACGCCATCGCCGTCGAGGAGTGCGCGAAGATAGACGGCTCGCTCGCGCTCACGATCGCGAGCCACAACGGCCTCGGCACCGGGCACATTCTCACGTTCGGCAGCGAAGAGCAGAAGCGGCGCTACCTGCCGCGCGCGGCGTCGGGCGAAGCGCTCGCGGCCTGGGCGCTCACCGAGCCGAACTCGGGCTCGGACGCCGCCGCGCTCCGCACGACCGCGCGCCGTGACGGCAACGACTGGATCCTCGACGGAACGAAGATGTTCATCACGCAGGGCTCGATCGGCGGGTTTTGCGTGGTGCTCGCGCGCACGACGCCGGACGCGCCGCCCCAGCGCGGCATCACGGCGTTCATCGTGGACACGAGCACGCCGGGCTACCTCGCGAGCAAGAAGCTCAAGAAGTACGGCTGTCGCTGGAGCGACACCGTCGAAGTCACGCTCGACGGCGTGCGCGTGAGCGACGCGGAGCGGCTCGGCGAGGTCGATCACGGCTTTCTCGACACGATGCGCATCCTCGACACCGGGCGCATTTCAATCGCGGCGATGGCGCTCGGGCTCGGGCGCGGCGCGCACGAGATGGCCGTGCGCTACGCGAAGGAGCGCAACGCGTTCGGCCGACCGATCGCGGATTTTCAGGCGCTCCAATGGATGCTCGCCGACGCGAAGACCGGGCTCGACGCGGCCGAGCTCCTCGTCCACCGCGCCGCGTGGCTGGCCGATCGGGGCGAGCGCTACACGGAAGAAGCGTCGATCGCGAAGCTCTTCGCGAGCGAGGTCGCGACGCGCGTTTGCAACGACGCCATGCAGATCCACGGCGGCTACGGCTTCACGCGCGAGTTCGACGTCGAAAAACACCTGCGCGACGCGAAGCTCTGCGAAATCGGTGAGGGCACGAGCCAGGTGCAGCGCATGGTGATCGCCAAGCACCTGCTGCGGGGCTAGGCGACGTCGGTCGCTCCGTGCGACCCCGAGACCGCGCTCACTCCGTGCGCTGAATCACGTGAAAGCCGAACGGCGTCTCGACGACGTCGGAGATCTGGTTCACTTCGAGCGCGAACGCCGCGTCGGCGAAGGCCTTGACCATCTGCTTGCGATCGAAGCGGCCGAGATCGCCGCCGCGCTCGCCCGCGCCCGGTTCGTCGGAGTATTCCTTCACGAGCGCCGCGAAATCCTCACCGGCCCGCGCGCGCGCGAGCGCTTCTTCGGCGCGGCGCCGCGCCTCGTCGCGGGTGCGCACGATTTGCGGTCCGGCCCGCAGCGCGCCCTTGTACTGAACCAAGAGGTGGCGCGCGGCGATGCGATCCTCGCTCTTGCCGGGCGCCTCGGCGTAGCTGTCGTCGCTGTCGTCCTTGGGCGCCGCGGCGACGTCGGAGCGCGGGCGTTCGGGTGGAGCGGGGACGCGCGGCGGGTCGCCCGGACCTTCGTAGGTGGTGACGACACAGCCGCCGAGCGTGACGGCGCAGGTCGCGAACGCACCCGCGAAAACCACCGCGCGCCGCATCGGGTTCATCACTCGGTGCGCAGGATCACGTGGTAGCCGAACTGCGTCTCGACCACGTCCGAGATTTGACCCGGCTTGAGCGCGAACGCCGCGTCCGCGAACGGCTTCACCATGCCCTGGCGGGGGAACTTACCGAGCTTGCCGCCGCGGGCGGCGGCGTTCGGCTCGTCCGAATACTCGGCGACGAGCTTCTCGAAGGGGACGCCCTTGCGAGCCTTCGCGAGCGCTTCTTCCGCGCGCGCCTTCGCTTCTTCTTTCGTGCGCGTGATCGTCGCCGGAGCGCGCAGCGCGCCCTTGTACTGCACGAGCAGGTGAGAGGCGGAGATGCGCTCCTGATCGGCCGCGCCCGGAGCGCCGGGTCCCGCGGCTTGCGCCGCTTGCGTCGCGGTGGGCTTCGGCGCCGTGGTCGTGGTGGCCGCCGTGGCCGTCTCGGCGGCGGCTTTGGTCAGGCCGAAGTTCACCGGGATGGCGCCGATGCCGCCGAGGAGCCCGAGCAGCAGCAAGCCGCCGAGCGTCACCCACGGCGCCCAATCGGGCACCCAATCCTGCGAAGAGTCCGCGCCCGACGGCTTCGACGCGGAGCCCCGAGCGACGCCGCGATGGTCGTCCTCGTCCTCGTCGTCATCCTCGTCGTCTTCGTCGTCTTCGTCGTCTTCCTCGTCTTCGTCTTCGTCGTCCTCTTCGTCCTCGTCACGCTCGTCTTCGTCTTCGTCGTCCTCGTCTTCTTCGTGATGCGACGAGGCCTTGGCTTTGACGGGCTTGGCCGATGCGGAGCCGCTGCTACCCCAGTCGTGATCGATTTCATCCGTGGGCGGCGGGGCGAGGGAGGTGACCTTGTTCTTTTCGTCGTCGGCCATTGGTTAGGCTCCTCGAGGCGGGGCGATGTCGGCCCAAGCGCTGGTAATCACGGGGTCGGGCTTGTCGCCCGCGAAGGCTTCGAGTGCGATGCGTCCGCTCTCTAGCACGTAGCCGGTCGTTCGGATGGGCTCTCCCGGCCAGACCGGGCGCCGGAATTGCACGCCCAGGCTCACGAGCCGCTGCTCGTCGCCGCCGCAGACCGTTTTCAAGAGCGCTCGGCCGACGATCCCGTACGTGCAGAGACCGTGGAGAATCGGCCCGTCGGCGAAGCCCACGGCCGCGGCGAACGCCGGATCGGCGTGGAGCGGGTTCAAATCGCCCGAGAGGCGGTAGAGCAACGCTTGCTCCGGTCGCGTGGGTAGCTCGACGCTGAAATCAGCCGGTCGGTCGGGAATTTTGGGGGCTTCGGACTTCGGCGGGCGCTCGCCCCCGAAGCCGCCGGCGTCGCGGATGAGCAGCGTCCACTCCGTATCGAAGCACGGGCGGCCCTCCGAGGTCGTGCGCGTGGCGAGCACGACCTGGGCGAGCTTCTTCATGTCGTAGATGCCCTTCACGGTGCCGACGCTTTCGAGGCGCCCCGCAGGCGGGATCGGAGCGTGCCAGCGCACGAGCTGATTGCCGTGAACGAGCCGCGTCATGTCGCAGCGCGTCTTTTCGAAGAGGGCGGCGACCGGGGCGTAGCTCGGGACGACCGCGAAAGTCGGCAAGACGCGCGGACCGCGCCCCTCGTAGAGGAAGTCCAGGTCCTCACGCGGCACGCCCACGCCGAGCGCGTAAAGCACCACCGTCTTCCAATCGTACTCGTAGACGAACGGCTCCGTCGTGTGACCGATGCTGGACAGATCGAGACTCATCCGGGCCCCAGGGGGCGCGATCGTTAGCGCGCGAGCGGAGGGGGCGTCAATGGCGTCGGCCGCGACGACGCGGCCTCGTTCCGGCTATCGTTCGAAGCGATTCCGCCACGGCGGTTCCCATGCTCGAGACCCTCGTCGCCGCGTTGAAGGAGCTCACGGGAGCGGATCCGCGCGCCTACGCGCTCGCCTGGGCGCGCGTGCTCCCGATGGTCGTGCTCGTCCCGGCGTTCGGTCTGAGCGGCGTCGCGACGCCGATCCGCGTCACGCTGGCGCTCGGCATGGCGGGCGCCATCGCGCCGGCACTCCACGTGGTGCCGGCGCTCGGGTTGCCGCTCTGGCTCGAATGCTTGCGTGAAGCGCTCCGCACGACGCCGCTCGCGCTCGGCACCGCGGCGATTCTCTGGGCGGCCGTGATGGCCGGCGGTCTCGCCGACAACCTGCGCGCGTCGCGCGAGAGCGTGGAGCTGCCGGTGCTCGACGACTCCACGACGCCGTTCGGAGCGCTGCTCGGGCTCGCCGTCGCGCTCGGCTTTCTCGAGACGGGCGGCACCGAGCGCATCGTGAGCGCGCTCGCCGAGCCTCGCCTCCACGCGAGCTTCGCGGTCGCGGCCGAGCGGCTCGCGGCGTGCGTCGGCATCGCCGTCGGCGTGGCGGCGCCGCTCGTCGCGGCTTCGGTGCTGATCGAGCTTTCGGCGGCGCTCGTCGCGCGCTCGGCGAGTCCCGCGTACGTCGCGCCGGTGCTCGCGCCGCTGCGTTCGCTCGGCGTGCTCTTCGTCGTCTGGATCGCGCTCGATCGCATGGTCGAGCTCCTCGTCGTGCTCGCGAGTCGCGCCTGAGCCGGCCCCGGAGCCGCGCGGAAGCTCAGAGCGAGGCGCGGTAAGCGATACCGACGCCCAGCATGATCGCGGTGTTGCTGCCGGTGAGCGAGCCCGTGGCGCCGAGCGGGTCCTTCTCGGGCGTGAAGCGCAGGAACCACTGCGACACGCGCAAGCTGCCGAGCAGCGACACGTGCTCGCCGAGCTCGCGTGCGAGCCCGCCGGCGAGCCCGATCGAGCCGCCTTCGGTGCGCAGGGTGACGCCTTGCGAGCCGAGGAGGGCGCGGTCGTCGTTGCTGACGATCTCCGTGAAGCGATCGCTCACGACCACGAGTCCACCGAACGGGCCGAACCAGGCTTCGAACCGCTCGCCGATGTACGGGTAGTAACGCAGCATGCCTTCGAAGGAGAAGTAGCTCCGGGTGTGATCGCGCGGCACGGATTCGGGCGGCGAGCGCG
This sequence comes from Polyangiaceae bacterium, assembly GCA_035499895.1. Lineage (GTDB taxonomy): Bacteria > Myxococcota_A > Polyangia > Polyangiales > Polyangiaceae > PMG-095. Next base: position 50,741 of record DATJXW010000163.1, read on the forward strand.
GGTACGCGGTCGGCAGGAGGCCGAGCATGACGCCGGCGCCGAAGGCCCAGTGCGAGCTCCAGCGGTAAAATTCCCAGCCCTCGAGCCCGAACACGACGTCGCCGTGCTTGCAGCCCGTGTTGCGCTGCACGCACACCTCGGCGCCCGGCAGCGTGAGCACCGAAAGGTTGCCCTCGGCCATGCCGACCGGGCGCGTCATCGCTTCGAAGCCGGATTTCAAGCGGGCGGGCGAGGGGTTCGTCGGATCTTCGTCGTCGTCCTGCGCGCGCGCGCCGGTCGCGAGCGCCGTGAGCGCGAGAGCGGCGCCGGAGGCGACGAGCAAGCGCTGCAGACCTCGGCGAACGGCGCTCATCGTCCGCACGCCCCGAGATGAGTGGCGGCTCCGAGCGCCCCGAGCGCTCCGAGCACGAAGCACGCGGCCACGATGCCGACGCGCCGGAGCTCCGGTGCGGGCGGCTCGCGTCGCGCGATGACGCTCGGCGAGGCCACGCCGTTCGGCGCGTTCGGCGCGTTCGGCGTGTTCGGCGCGTTCGCTGTGTTCGGCGGGCTCGGCGGGCTCGCGGTGTTCGTCGCCTGCGCGACGGCGACGGCGAGCGACGCCGCGAACGCAGGGCTCCCGAGCACGCGCGTTTCGGCGTGCGGCAGTCGCGCCGACGACCGCGTGCCGAGGAGCGTCGGACGGGGGAGCAGCTGATCGGCGCCGACCCCGGATTGCGCCGCGGCGTGCGCGAGTGCCTGGCCGAAGGCGCGCCCGTCCGCGGGTCGCGCGGCGGGCTCGAGCGCGAGGCTCGCGGCGAGGAGCGCGGCGATCGGCTCCGGCGTGGCCCGAGCGCGCTCGAAATGCCGCACGTCGGGCGCTCGCTCGTTGCTCTTCTTCACGAGGAGCGCGACCGGTCGATCGCCGTCGAACGGCGTGCGTCCCGCGAGGCACTCGAAGAGAATCGTCGCGAGCGCGTACACGTCGGCGGCGCGATCCACCGGTTCGCCGCGCGCTCCTTCCGGCGAGACGTAGCGCGCCGTGCCGAGCACCGCGCCGGCGTGCGTCTCGATGCCCGCGTCGCCTTCGCCGAGCCGCGAGAGCCCGAAGTCGAGGAGCTTCACGAAGTCGGGATCGTCGCCGCGGCGGACGAGCATCGCGTTCTCCGGCTTGAGGTCGCGATGGATGATGCCGGCTTCGTGCGCTTCACCGACCGCGTCGCTCATCTGCAGAACGATGTGGAGCGCGCGAGCGAGCGGGAGCGTTCCGCCGGCGGCGGAGAGCGCCGAACGCAGCGTGAACCCGTCGAGGTACTCGAACACCAGATACGGCAAGCTCTCCGCCCCGTCGGCCATGTCGCCCGAGCCGACGACCTCGACGACGTTCGGATGCCGAATGCGCGCGGCGGCGCGCGCCTCGCGGCGAAAACGCGCGACGAGCACCGGGTTCCGCGTGAGCTCGCGGTGCATGATCTTGACCGCGACGTCGCGCTCCACGCCGAGCTGGCGCGCGCGGAAGACGCTCGCCATCGCGCCCACGCCGCCGAGCGCCTCGAGGGCGAACTCCCCGCGCAGGGTTTGCCCGACGAAGCGCTCGAGCTCCGCGCCGACCGGCCGCGACGCGAGCGGAGTCCCGTCGGCCGGGCAGAAGAGAACCTCCCCGCCGTAGGCGGCCCCACACTTGGCGCAGCGCCGTTCGGGCTCAGGCATGAAGCGGCTCTTGCCGTCGGAGCCTAGCCCGAAAAACCCCTGCGAGGTGTAGCGGGCCGCCTGGGGCCTCCGAAATCTTTGTGGAATTTGCCAGGGCGCGGTCGTTTGTACGCCGCTTGTCGCCTCGAGGAAACGGTGATGTACGCTCCGCCGACCATGAGCGAGCCGTCGCCTCCGGACGCACCTGCCCCCCACCAGGGTGAGGGTGCGCCCCCCGTCGAGCCGGCCCCGGTCGCCCCGCCGGCGGCCGACGAGAACGACACGCCCGGCGGCTACCGGGTCGCGCTCCCGACCTTCGAGGGCCCGCTCGACCTCTTGCTCCATCTGATCGAGGAGCACGAGCTCGACATCTTCGACATCCCCATCGCGTTCGTAGCGGCGAAGTTCGTCGAATACGTGACGCTCATGCAAGAGCTCAACATCGACGTCGCGAGCGAGTACCTCGTGATGGCGGCGACGCTCGCGCACATCAAGTCGAAGCAGCTCTTGCCCGCGGTGCCCGAGGACCAGGAAGACGAGCAGGAGGCCGAGGTCGACCCGCGCGCCGAGCTCGTGCGGCGCCTGCTCGAGTACCAGAAGTACAAACACGCGGCGGAACAGCTGTCTTCGGCGCCGGTGCTCGGCCGCGACGTGTTTTCGCACGGCGTGCCCGGGCTCGAGGCGCAGGGGCCGGCGCGCATCGCCGGGCTCAGTCTGTTTCGCTTGCTCGACGCGTTTCAGCACGTGCTGTCGCGCGCGAAGGCCACGGTCGACCACCAGATCGATCTCGAGCGCTTCTCGATCACGGATCGCATCAACCAGCTCTCCGAGATCTTGCGCGCGAAGCAGCGCGTGGCTTTCGTCGAGCTCTTCGAGGGACAGACGTCGAGGAGCGACCTCATCGTCACCTTCCTCGCGCTGCTCGAGATGACGCGCTTGAGACTCACGCGTCTGTTCCAGGACGACGCGCTCGGCCCCATCGAGATCGAGCTCTCCGTGATCGACGACGAGAACGGTGCACAGGAGCTCGACGGCGAGCTCGCGAGTGAAGACGACGACGGCGGCGCCGGCGACGCAGAGGCTGACAGGAACGAAGAATGATGTCTGAAGAGAACGTGGAGCAGGCGGCCGGTGAAGAGCGCGAGCTCGAGCCGGCGGAAAGCGCCCTCATCGGCGACGGGCCGGCGGTGGACGAGGGCTCGATTGCGGATACGACCGGATTTTTGAAGGGGCTCATCGAAGCGCTCGTGTTCGTGTCGGACAAGCCGCTCGAGCTCAAGGAGATCGCGCGCGGCGCTCGGGTCGATCGCGCTCGGGCCCAGGAGCTCATTGAGGAGATCCAGCGCGACTGCGCCGATCGCGGCATGCGGCTCGAAGAAGTGGCGGGCGGCTTCGCGTTTCGCTCGAACCCGCTCTACGCCGAGCGGCTGCGCCAGTATCTGTCGCTCCGGCCGACGCGCCTGTCGCGCGCGCAGCTCGAGACGCTCGCCATCGTGGCGTACCGCCAGCCGATCACCCGCCCCGAGATCGACGACATCCGCGGCGTCGATTCCGGCCCCGTGCTCAAGGGCCTGCTCGAGCGCGATCTCGTTCGCATCATCGGGAAGAAGGACGAGCCCGGGCGTCCCATGCTGTACGGTACGACGCCGAGTTTTCTCGAGGCGTTCAGTCTGAAGTCCTTGCGCGATCTACCGACTTTGCGCGAGTACACGGAGCTCAGCGAAGAGTCGCGACAGACGTTCGAATCCGAGCTCGGAGAGACGGCGCCCGAGGGACCGATCGAAGGGGCTTCGGTGTTGCCCGGTTCGGAGTCCGCTGAAGCGCTGGCGGAGGCGATGGGCGGCGTGGCTTCGGGGATCGCCGCGGGTGGTGACGCCGAAGGCGAAGAAAATACCACGGCCGCTCCGTCGACCGAGGAACCGCCGCCCGGCGAAGAAGACGAAGACGAAGACGCGGACGACGAAGACGACGACGACGACGACGACGACGACGACGCGGACGACGACGACGACGCGGACGACGACGACGACGACGCGGAGGACGACGAAGACGACGCGGACGACGACGAAGACGACGCGGACGACGACGAAGACGACGAAGACGACGAAGACGACGAAGACGACGAAGACGACGAAGACGACGAAGACGACGACGAAGACGACGACGAAGACGACGACGAAGACGACGACGAAGACGAAGACGAAGACGAACCTGAGCCAGCCGAGGCTCCGGCCAAGCCAGCGCCAAAGAAGAAAAAGTAGACGGCGCGGCGATCAATTTTCGGCCGCGCACGCAACCAGGTCGCTCGGCGAGCCGATGACCGAGCGTGCGATGCCTTGCGTCTTTCGCGTGGTTGCTGCTCGGCTGTGACGGCCTGAAAGTTCCTGCCGCTCGGAACGACCGAGCCGCGGTGGTCGCGGTCGAACCCGTCGGTGAGCTTGCTGCCGCGCCCGCGGTTCTTCGACTCCGGGTGAAGGGCGCGGCCGAGCGTGAAAAGCTCTCGGATTTTCGAATCTTCGAGGGCGAGCTCAGCTCCTATTACCTGAGCCGGCTCGCCGCGCGCGCGGACCCCGCGACGCTGCTCGAGAAAGAGGTGCCGGCTCTCGTGTGGGACGAGGCGTCCGACGTCGTCGTCGCGCCGGCGCGTGCCCTCGCGGACGGCGTGTACACGCTCGCGACGCCGGAGCTCGGCTTGCTCGCCCAGGTGACCGTGGAGTCTGCGCTCGTGCCCTGGCTCGTTCGGCGCTGGCCGCCGCCGGGCGTCACGACCGGGAGCGGCTTCGCGGTGTTTTGCAGGGATGCGGTGCCGGAGCTGAGCGCGGGCCCTGCGGTGCTCGCGCCGGAGGGCGTCACGGGCGAGCTCCGTGCGGGTCTCGGCGACGACGCGCTCTTCGCCGACGAATGCGTGAGCCTCGTGGCCGCGCCGACCCGGTCGCGCACGCCGGAGTTGCCGCCCGCGCTCGCCGGCGGCGCCGCGCTCGAGCCGCTGCCGCTCTTCGTGTCGGAGGCGGCGCCCGCGCCCGTCGTCTGCGCCGAGGGCGAGCTGCCGCTCGGCCCCGCGTGCGCGCTCGTCGACGACGATCGCGTCACCCTGACGGCACCGAACGCGCCGTCACTCTGGGCGCTCGAAGAGCCCGCCCAGTTGCTCGCGGTGGCGGCGCCGGGGGCGAGCCTCGTGGTTCACGGCTTCCAGTCGGGCGTGCCGGTCCGACTGCGCGCGACCGCGTTCGATCTCGCCGGAGCCGCGACGCCCATCGACTTGGCCATCACCGGCGCGCCGGCGCACCCACACGTCGTCATCAACGAGGTGCTCGCGAATCCACGAGGCCCGGAGAGCACGAGCGAATGGATCGAGCTCGCGAACGACGGTGCGTCCGCGGTCGAGCTCGGCGGGTTCGAGCTCAAGGACGACGGCGGCGCCGTGCCGCTCCCTTCCGCGCGCATCGAACCGGGGGAGCTCTTGCTGCTCGTGCCGGACGGCTTTCAGCCCGACGCCGAGCTCGACGTGCCTCCCGCGCCCGGCACGGAGCTCGTCGCGTTGCCGAAGCTCGGCACCGACGGCCTTTCGAACGCGGGTGAGCTCCTGCGGCTGATCGATCCGAACGGAAGCGTTTGCTCGCGCTTTCCCGCGCTCGCTTCCGCCGAGCCCGGCGTGAGTCTCGCACGCCGGACGCCCGACGCGCCGGACGACGAGGACGCTTCGTTCGGTCCGCACGCTCCGCCCGGCGCTTCGCCCGGTGCTCCCAACACGCTCGCGCCCTGACGCGCGGCGGCGGCGCGTTCACTCGCCGCTGATCGTCATCTTCGCGACGCGCAGGGTCGGCGCGGCCGTCGACGTCTTGAGCTCGAGGTCCGAGCCGACGGCGTCGATGCTCTTCAACATGCCGTCGAGCGTTCCCGAGATCGTCACTTCACTCACCGGGAACGTGCGCTTGCCGTTTTCGATCCAGAAACCGGCCGCGCCGCGCGAAAAGTCGCCCGTGACGGGATTGAAGCCGAAGCCGAGGAGCTCGGTGACGTAGAGCCCGCGCTCGGTCGAAGCGATGATCTCTTCGGGCGTCGTGCTGCCCGCCGCGAGCACGAAATTCGTGGTCGAGGGGCCGACGCTCCCGCCGCCGCGGCTCGCCGAGGCGGTCGATTTGCGCCCGAGCTTTCGCGCCGAGTAACAGTCGAGCAAGAAGGTGCGGAGCACGCCCGCCTCGACGACCACGTTGCGGCGCGACGCGAGACCTTCGCCGTCGTACGCGCGCGAACCCGGGGCACGCGGGATGAGCGGGTCGTCCGTGAGGTGAACGAGCGGGCTCGCGACCGGCGTGTTCTCGCGTTCGAGGAGATAGCTCGCCTTGCGCCAGATCGAGCCGCCCATGATGCAGCCCGCGAAGCTCCCGACGAGCGAGCGGGCGACGTCCGGATCGAACACGATGGGCGCTTCGGTCGTCGGCACCTTGCGCGCGCCGAGCTTCGCGAGCGTGCGCCGCGCGGCTTCGCGCCCGACCTCCGCCGCGTCTTCGAGGCGGTCGACGAAGCGAGCGCCGGTCCAATAGTAGCCGCGCCGCTTTTTTCCGCCTTCGTCGCTGACGACGGGCACGACGTTCAGCGACGCGTAGGAGCCGCGCTGCACGCCCTCGAAGCCGGTCGAGAGCCAGAGTGCGCCGACCGAGTCCGCGCGCGCGAACGTGGCGCCTTCGCTGAGCTCGATGCGCGGATCGAAGTCGAGCGCCGCGCGTTCGCCCGCGAGAGCGCGCGCGAGTGCTTCGTCGCCGCCGATCGCCGCGACGGCGGGATCGAAGAGCTCGAGATCGGGGAAGGGCGGATGCGAGAGCTCGCTCGGATCGGCCGGGCCCGCGCAGGCGTCGACCTCGGAGAGCTCGGCGAGCTCGAGCGCGTCCTCGACGCAGCGCGCGATGCCCGCCTCGGTGAGGTCGCTCGTACTCGTGGTCGCGACGCGCCCGCCGCGGATCACCCGCAAGGAGACGCTGTGATGCCCCGCTTCTTCCACGAGCTCGGGCTTGCCGAGCCGCACCTTCACGCTGAGCTCGAAGCCGCCACGCGCGCTCGCCTCGGCCACGTCGGCGCCCTTTTGGAGGGCGCGTTGCCCCACGCTTCGTGCCAACGCCGCGAGCCGGTCTTCGCTCTCGTGAGCCATGGCACCTGAGCTAGCAGATCTCCCGCGTCCGAGACAGCCGCCGAGCCAACCGCGGTCTTGCGCGCGTCAATGTGCCGAACGGCCGAGCACCGACGCCACGTACGCCGTCGCGCCCGCGACCACCAGGCACACCCAGAAGAGCCCCCAGCCGAGCGTCGTGTGGGCGACGGGCTCGGTGCCGAAGTCGCCGTGGAATTCGGCGTACGTCGCGCGCACGGACAGGCGCGGGAAGAGCGCGAGCGTGAGCGCCAGCGTCGAGAGCGCCGCGACGGCCCCGACGCGGAGGACGCTCGCCGTGCGTTGGGCGCGCGCGGCCGGGGCCGCGACCAAAAATCCGAGCGGCACGCTCACGAGCGCGAGCAGCGTCCCGGCGACCGAGACCAGACGCGCCCGCCGCCCGGCGTCGAACAAATACGCCCCCGCCCAGTCCGGCTCGAGCACCAAAAAATACGCGCACGCCGGCCCGAACACGAGCACCGCGTAGAGCGCGACGATCGAGAGCGATCGGCTGGCGAGCGCGGTCGGGGCCGCGCGCGCGATCTCGTGGCGGGCCATCCACGCGAAGAGCACGCCGAGCGTGAAGCCGAGCACCGGGGCGGGAAGCATCGGCGCCGAGTCTACACCGCGAAGCTCCCGTTCGACGGGCGAGCCCGCGTGCGCTAAAGGGCCAGGCGGTGAGTCCAGAGCGCGTTTTCGAGCTGCTCGAGCGGGTGCGTGCGGGCACGCTCGAGCCCAAAGCCGCCGTCGCCGAGCTCGGCAACCTGCCGTTCGAGGATCTCGGCTACGCGCGCGTCGACCATCATCGCGCCCTCCGGCAAGGTCTGCCGGAAGTGATCCTCGGGCAGGGCAAGACCGCCGACCAGATCATCGGCATCGCGCGGAGCTTGCTCGCGGGGGGGCAGAACGTCCTCGTCACGCGTCTCGCGCCCGAGGCGGCGCCGAAGGTGCTCGCCGCGCTCCCCGAGCTCGAGCACAACGCGCTCGCCCGGACGGCGCTCGCGCTGAAGAAGCCGCCGCCCGTCGTCGAAGGCGCGAGCGTCGCCGTCGTCACCGCGGGCACGAGCGACCTACCCGTGGCCGAGGAAGCGCTCGAAACGTTGCGCGCGGCGGGCGTGCCGGCCGAGCGCGTCTTCGACGTCGGTGTGGCCGGCATTCATCGCCTGCTCGAACGCGTGAAGACGCTGCGGAGCGCGCGGGCGCTCATCGTCGTCGCGGGCATGGAAGGAGCGCTCCCGAGCGTCATCGGCGGACTCGTGGCCGCGCCCGTCGTCGCCGTACCGACCTCGACCGGCTACGGTGCGGCCTTCGAAGGGCTGACGGCGCTCCTCGGCATGCTCACGAGTTGCGCTTCGGGCGTCACCGTCGTCAACATCGACAACGGCTTCGGTGCGGCGATGGCGGTGCTGCGTCTCGTTCGCGCTCCGAGCTCCGAAACGTCATGACCGCCGCCGGCCCTCCACACCACCACTACGACCGTCACCACCTGCACGCGCACGGCGACGAGCACGACCACGAACATCCGCACGCGCACGAACACACGAGCGGCCACGAGCACGCGGTGTTCGAGCGCGTCGCGCTCCTTGCCGGCGACGCCGAAGCGCACCGGGCGCCGCTCGCGCGCGGAGAGGGCAGGGGCAAGCTCCTCTTTCTCGATCCGTGGAGCGGGATCGCCGGCGACATGACGGTGGCCGCGCTCGTCGATCTCGGCGTGCCGTTCGCGGTCGTGCAGGCATCGCTCGCCGGGCTCGGAGTCGCGGGCGTCGCGGCGGTGAGCCGCGCTCGCAGCGGAGCGCTCGGCGCCACGCATTTTTCGGTGAGCGAGACCGCGCCGCAGCCGCACCGTCCGTACGGCGAGGTGCGGCGCCTGCTCGCGAACGCGCCGCTCGAGACCGGCGTGCGAGCGCTCGCGGAGCGCATTTTCGCGCGCCTCGCCGCCGCGGAGGCGGCCGTGCATCGCGTGCCGCTCGAGGACGTCACGTTTCACGAAGTCGGCTCGGTGGACTCGCTCTTCGACGTGGTCGGCGCGGCGACGTGCTTCGAGTACCTCGGCGCGCGCGTCCTCTCCGCGCCGGTGCCGCTCGGCCGCGGCCACGTGCATACCGCTCACGGCGAGCTCCCGATCCCCGCGCCCGCGACGCTCGAGTGCTTGCGCGGCGTGCCGACCCTCGACGCCGGCGTCGACTTCGAGAACGTGACGCCGACCGGCGCCGCCATCCTCGCGACGGTCGCCGAGGGGTTTCTGCGCTGGCCGAGCCAGCGTGCGTCGAGGATAGGTTGGGGCGCCGGAACGCGCGTCGTCGGCGGGCGCGCGAACGCGCTCCGCGTCGTGCTCGGCGAGCCGGTCGGCGCCGACCACGACGCCTCGGCGTTCGTGGTGCTCGAGGCGAACGTCGACGACATGACCGGCGAGCTCGCGGGTCACGCCATCGCGGCGGTGATGGCGGCCGGGGCGCTCGACGCGTGGGCGACGCCCATCACGATGAAGAAGGGGCGACCCGGGCTCGTGCTCTCGGCGCTCGTGCGCGCCGAAGCGGCCGACGCGCTCGCGGGGGCGCTGCTTCGCGAAACGACGTCACTCGGCGTCCGCTTCGCGCCCGTGTCGCGCCTCGAGCGTCCGCGCCGCACGGTCGAGGTCACGACGCGCTTCGGCGTCATCCCGCTCAAGGTGAGCGAAGGGCCGTACGGCGCGCCGCAAGCGAAGCCGGAATTCGCGGCCTGCGAGCGCGCTGCCGAGCTCGCGGGCGTCTCGGTGCGCGAGGTGCTCGCCGAAGCGCTCGCGGCCTACGCATCGGCTTCGCGCTGAGGCGCCGCGTCGGCGCTCAGTCGGGGCGCTCCATCGGCAACCCGGACGCTTCCCACGCGAGCACGCCGCCCTCGAGAAAGCCGACCTGAATGCCCTGCTCCGTGAGCTTGGCGACGAGATCCTTCGTGCGGTCGCCGGACCGGCAATAGATGATGGGCGGCATGCCGAGCATGAAGAGCTCGGCGAGGCGGCCTTCGATCTCGTCGGCGGGGATGTTCTTCGCGCCGGGGATGTGGGCGCGGCCGAAGACCGACGCCTCGCGCGTGTCCACGACCGCGACGCGGCCCGCCTTGAGGAGCTGAAACAGCTCTTCCGGCTTGAGCGCGCCCTCGGCGCGCGGCAAGAACGGATCGATCATCTCGCGGAGCTGCGCGCGCTTGAGCGCGCCGACCTTGCCGTTCGCGGGTCGGCCCTGGTGGAACACGACGAACGTCGGCACCGATTGCACGCCGAGCTGGCGGGAGATCATCGGCGAGCGATCGATGTCGATCGTCACGACCTTCGCCTTGTCGCCGAGCTCGTTCGAGAGCGCCGCGAGCTCGGGCGCGACGAGCTTGCAGGGCCCGCACCATTCGGCCGAAAATTCGACGAGGACCGGGACCTCGCTCAAAAGGACTTCTTGCTCGAAGTTCTGCTCCGTGACGGAACGCACTGCCGCTGCCATGGGAGGGCAGTAAGTAGCACGGAGTTTGCGGCTCGCGACCCGACGCACGGGGCGGCCCCGTTACGGAGCGGTTCCGTCGCCGCCCGGCGCGGGGGCCGCGGGTCGCGAGCTGTCGATGCGGCGGCGAAGCGGCAGCGCCCACGGCGAGACCGGCGTGCCTTCGTCCTGTTCACGGGGCGAAACATCGCGCGCGAGCAGGCAGAGCGCGGCCGTGAACGACGAAACGAGGGCGAGCGCGGCGAGTCCGAGCGCTCCGGGGCCGGTCGCGAGCGCCGAGAGTGACGGTGTCGTCGGGGCGCCGAGTCGCGCACCCGCGCCCTCGAGCGCGGCAAACCACGCGCCCGTGAGCGCGAGCGAAACCCCGGCCGGGCCGAGCGCGAGCGGCAGCACGCGCTTCAGGTACGGGGCGAGCGGCGCGTGACCGATGCTCGGCGGCTCGAGATCCTCGACCGCGCGGCGCTCGAGCAGCCGGAGTCGCAAGAGGTGCCCGACCTCGATGCCGCGCAGGCCGCCGAGCAGCACGGCGCCGCTCACGAGACCGAAGCTCAGCGTCGCGCACGCGACGAGCGGTTGCGGCAACGCGGAGCTCACCTCGACCAAGCGCGAAAGGAAGACGTCGGCCGCGCGCGAGATGCCGCCCGCGAGCACGCCGAGCACGAGCGCGACGACGCCGGCCGTCAGTGTCGCGATGCCGAGCGTGACGAGCGAAACGCCCGCGGCGCGCGCCAGCACGCCGAGCGCCGAGCGGCTCGTCGGCTCGAGCAACGCGCCCACGCCGAAACAGCCGACGACGGCGCCGAGCGCGGCGAACGCGCGCGGACGCAGGCGCGCCGGCACGAGGACGCCCGGCTCGGGAGCGTTCGCGCGCGCGCGCACTTCGGGATCCGGCAAGAGGATGCCGAGGCTTCCGGCGAGCGAGAGCACGGCGCCGATCCAGAGCAATGCCTCGAGGTCGCTTCGAGCGAGCGCGCTCCGCGTGAGGCCGCCGAGGCCGCGTCCGAGCAGCGCCTCGGCGCCGAGATCGCACGCGAGCGCGAGCGGGATCAGGGTGCCGGCGCGGGCCACGGCGCGCCGCAGCCTCCCGCGCTGGTGGCGGGCGGCGTGGAGCTCGAGCAAGAGCAACGCCGTGAGGCCGAGCGCGAGCGCTCCCGTGAGCCCCACCGTTCCGAGGGCGGCGCCGTGCGTCGCGAGCCCCGCGAGCGGTACCGCGGCGAGGATCGTCGCCGCGACGACCGCGCGCTCCTCCACGGCGTCGCGCGCGGCGAGCCAGCGCATGAGGAGCACGCTCGCCGCGACCGCGAACACGAGCGACAGCAGCGTGACCGGAAGACTCTCCCGCGCCCGCTCGAGCACGAGACTCACCCGTTCGCTGCCGGACGGATCGTCGCCGCGGAGCGCGCGCGGGACCGAAGCCAGAAAGCGAAAATAGCGGGTCTCGAGCACCGTCGCCGCGAGCCGGCCGGGGCCGTCGAGCGTCGTGAAATCGGCGCCGTAGTCGAAAGCCCACTCGCGCCACGCGGTCGCCGCACGGGCGGCCTCCGCCACGGTCGGATCGGGCGGCAGCGGGAAGGAGGCGCCCGTGACGTGCGAGAGCACCGGGCCGAGACGCTCGACGCGCTTCACGTCCTGCGTCCCGTGGACGCTCCCGAGCGCATCGAAGAGCTCGCCGAGCGCGAACGTGTCGAGCTCGATCACCTCCTTCACGCGGAGCGGCAGCGCGCGTTCGGCCAGGCGCTCGACCTTGCGCCGCACGGAGGCGCTGCGAAAGTCGGCGCTCCGGTCTTGCCAAAAGCGCGTGAAGAAGACGACGGCTCGTTCCGGAGTCGCGAGATCGTCGTCCGAGGCGACGCCCATGCGCCGCGCCACCGGACCGAGCGCGAGCGCGACGCGTCCCCGGGCGACCGGGTCGAGCGACTCGAGCAGCGGGAGCACATGGGGGAACGCCGCGCCTCCGAGCCAGGCGAGCTCGGAGCGGCCCCGGACCGCCGCGGCGCCGGTGCCGGCGGCGTCCCGCACCGCGGCGAGCGAAAGATCGCGCGCGTCGCGCGGGCTCGGGTTCACGAGCAAAGGGAGCGGGCTGTGCGTCGGCGCGCCCCGGTCCGCGAGGCGGGCGAGGAGAGCGAACGAGATGATCGATGCCGCCGCCAGCGAGAGGACGAAGAAGGTAAACTTCTCGATCGCGCGTCGCATCGAGCCTCGACTGAGCCGGCCGTGTGGGCTCGACCCTAACGCAAGAGGCAGAAGCCCGCGTAGGCGACGGCGACCATGGCCACGATGACCATGAAGCCCACCATGGCCGGGGGCAAGCCGTCGATCGGAATGCTGACGGGCTCGTCGTGCGGGCCCAAGCGCGCCACCTCGGGCACCGGGTCCACCGCCGGGGAAGCGGGGGTCACGGTGTCCGGCAGCGAAAATTGAATGCCGACCATCGTGTGGCCGACCTTGAGCCGCCGCGACTCACGCGTCGCTTCTTCGCTCGGCGCGGCCGAGACGTGGTTCGAGCTGTGCGGCGTGTAGCGCTGCGTGTCGCCCGGCGGGGGCTCGGGCAACGCGTACTTTTTGTAGGCGAGATCGCCCTCGGGCCGTCCGGGCGGCAAGCCCTGCCCGTCGAAGTCGGCGACGATGACCGTGATGTTGTCGTGCCCGCCGGCGCGGTTCGCGCGGTCGGTGAGCTCGCGGCACGCGTCGATCGGATCGCGCTGCCCGACGAGAACCTCGCGGAGCTCGTCGGCGCGCACCATCCCCGACAAGCCGTCCGAGCAGAGCAGCAGGCGATCGCCGCGCTGCAGGTCGACGTACGTGAGATCGACCTGGACCGTCTCGGCGGTGCCGAGCGCCTGCAGGATGATGTTGTTGTGCTCGAAGGTCTCGGCTTCCTCTTCCGTGAGCTGCCCGGCCTCGATGAGCTGGTTCACGAGCGACTGATCGCGGCTGACCTGGACGAGCTTGCCTTGCCTGAGCACGTAGGCGCGGCTGTCGCCCACCTGCGCGACGAAGAGCCGTTCATCCATCAAAGAAGCGATGGTCGAGGTCGTGCCCATGCCGCGACGGCTGCGGTCGGCGCGCGCCTCGTTGAAAATGCGCATGCCCGCGTCTTCGACGGCGCGGACGAGGCGCTGGGCGAGCTCGTCGTGCGTCTTCGGCGCGGTGCCTTCGGTGAGCTTCTCGTAGATGATGTCGACGGCGAGCTGGCTCGCGACCTCGCCGGCCGCGGCGCCGCCCATCCCGTCGCACACGCCGACGACGGAGCCCCGATCACCGACCACCTGTTCGCGGTCGGCCTCCAGCAGGCCGCGGCTCCGGCGGGTCAAATCCGCCACGAGGAAATTGTCCTCGTTGTGCTCGCGGATCTGACCCACGTCGGTGCGCCCGAAGACGCGCATCACGATGCCGGGCGGCGGTTGCTCGTCGCTCATCCGCGACCTCTGCCGACATCGAGCCGGAAAAGGTGCTGGCCTACGCGCAAGTGGTCGCCGCTCACGAGCTCGCGCTCGCCGCGGATCGCCAAAAAAGTCCCGTTCGAGGAGCCGAGGTCGCGCAGCGTGAAGGTACCGTTGCCCGGGTCGCGATCGACCGAGACGTGACGGCGGCTCATGAAGGGATCGTTCGTGAACACGAGATCCCCCGCTTCGCGGCCGATCACCGTCTCGTCACGCGATAGGTAATAGACATCGCGCGAAACGCCCTCGACCGTGAGCTGACACAGACGCGCATGACGGGGCACCGAAGGTGACCCGAACACCCTTGTCCCTCGCTCTGTCGCTGGGCCGAGACCACGTTCTGCGTCGCTCACCAGCTCAAACCTTAACACTTCGAGCCCGATTAGGACCAAGTCTGCGTGGCGCAGGACTTCCGGGGCCCGTAAACGCACATATACTCCGTTGACCGATTCCAGGTCCCGCACAAAAAACCGGCCATTTCTCCGGCTGATCAATAAATGACGTGGCGAAACGTAGGGATCGGTAGGTAAGCGGATCGCGCCGTCCTCGCGGCCGATCTCGGCCTGGGCGCCTTGGATCGGGTACTCGGTGCCCGGCGTTCCGTCCTGCGCGATGACGACGAGCCGCGCGGGCGGCTCCCCGGCCGGCAGCGCGTCGCGCCGGCCGTCGTCCGCCTGGCGAGCGGGTGCGGCCGCTTGCTCGAGGAGCCGCGCGCCACAGAACTGGCAATAAGGCTGCCCCGCGGTGTTCGTGCCGTGGCAGCGCTGGCAGGTGACCACGTCCTTGCGACCGCCTACGGCGGGCCCTTCGTCGGAGCCGTTCAGCGAGCGGCCGCACGCGGTGCAAAACCGGCCGGCTGGATCGTTCGGGGCGCCGCAGTGGACGCAACGCGGCCGTGACGGGTCCGCGCCCGCGGACTCGAACGTCGCGGCACCCGGACGCTGCGGCGCGCGCGACACGCCGGTCGGTGAGCCGCGGCGATCGAGCCCCGGCGCGCCGCGGCCCGGGGCGGGCGGCGACGGATCCTCGAGCCGTGCGCCACAGTCCGCGCAGAAACGCAGATCTGCACGGTTCTGAAGTCCGCACCGCCCGCAGGTCGTCATCTCGGCGACTACGCTACCACTGCCTGCCAAAAACTCTGTAGTGCGGTTACCAATGCGGCACGGGGTCCCGGACCTCGAGCGCGAACTCGAGTCCGATCATGTGAGCGAAGCCGAAGCCGAACGGACCGTCCCCGCGCTGCTCGCCCGCGCTGTCGCGGAACGACTTGGGGATGAGCAGCCGATACATGGCGGCGCAGGCAACGACCGCCTTCGGCGAGAGCTCGAGCTCGACCCCCACGCCGGTCGTCACCAAGCCCCCGGCCGTGCTCGCGCCCCAGTCGTTTCCGTAAACGTGAGCACCGACGCCGGCGGCCAGAAAGCCAGTCGCGCGGTTGCCGCGCTCGATGTAGTAGCGGCCCTCGGCGCGGAGTTGCTGCAGGATTGCGAGCCGCATCAGATTCGACGAGTCGTGGCGCGTGAACTCGTAGGCGCCGCCGAAATACCAGAGGCTCCCGAGCCGGTAGCCGAAGCGCACCGCGACGCCGCCGCCCGAGCCGAGAATGCAAGGCGCCACCGCGCCGCCCGGACACACGCTGCCGGGTGACACGACGGTTTCAGCCGCGAGGGCGAAACCGACTTGCGGCGTGTCGCGCTGCGTCGCGCGCGCGCCCGCCGACGCGTCGTCGGTCGCGGCGGTCCCGGTCCCGGCGAGAGCAGTGCTGCCGACGGCGGTGACGGCGGCTACCACTAGCCACATCGAACGACCCTCGAGCGTGCTTGGTGAGGCCGGCTCGCTGTCATGTCTTGACTCTCCCACGAGCCTTGGTTTAGTGCCCGGTCGAGTTCAGAGGACGCATCCTACATGGAAATCTACCTCGACAAACGAGCCATCCGCCAGATCCGCTTGGCCGCCCAAGAGGCCATCGAGGAGGACGACACCGAGTCGCTCCGCGAAGACGTGATGGAGGCCTTCACCGAAGAGCAGGTCGAAGAAATCGAACGCCGGCTCGACAACGGTGACCTTTACGAGTTTCTCACGGACGTGCTCGACGAGTGGGGCGGAGACGACGTGGACGAGCTCCTCGAGCTCCTCGAAACGCAGCTCGGCGAAGTCGGCATCGACCTGAAGACGGACTCGAAGACCGAAGAGGGCGAGGAGGGCGAAGACGAAGGCCCGGGCGACGCCGACGGCGAGCCGGACGACCTCGACGAGGACTACGGGGACGACGACGAGGACGAGGACGACGAAGAAGAAGAGGAAGACGACGAAGCGGAGTGAGCCGCCGGCTCGGCGCTCGGGCTGAGCGAAGCCACGTCATCCGTCGCGCAGGGGCGTTTTGCCGCTGGTGCGCCGGGGCAAAGGAGCGCCCCGCAGCCGTCGAAGCGCGAATCCGGGAAGCGACTGTGAAGCACTCCGACGGCTTCGCAGGCGCCGTGGACGTCGCCCGCTTGGAGTGCGAGGCGCGCTTCGGCGAAGAGCGCGGGACCGCCGAGCAGGCTCGTCGGGTGCTCGACCGCGACGCGCCGGAATTCCCGGCGCGCCCGCGCGGGGTCGTGAAGCGCGTCGCGATAAAGCTCCGCCACGTGATACTGCGCCTCGGGGTAACGGCTCCGCTCGTAGCTCCCGATGGCGAGCGACTGCTCGCGCTCGCCGAGCATGCGCTCGAGCAGCGCGATGGCGGCGCGCGGGTCGCCGAGCGCCTCTTCGGCGCGTGCGGCTCCGGCGAGCGCGTCGTCCCAGAGCGCGCCGTTCGGGTAGGGGTGCCGCGCGGCGGTCGCGAGATACCCCGCGAGGGCGGCCGCCGCTTCGTGAAGTGCTTCATGACGCGACGCGCATTCGTAGGACGCCGCCTCGTCGAGGTCCGTCGCTTCGAGCTCGCGCCGGAGCGCCTCACAGCGCTCGCTCGCGGCGCGCTCGCCGTCGGTCGCGGTGACGCCCTCGAGATACGTGTGAAGCGCCTCGGGCGCGACGCCCGATTCCGGATGCGCCCGGACGGCCGCGAGCCGGAGGGTTTGGCCGCGCGCCGGATCAGCGGCGGCGACGAGCGTCGCGCGATCGAAGCCGGCACGCCCCGCCCGAGCGCCGTGCCCCGCCGCGAGCGCGCCGAGCAAGGTCTCCGCCCGCGCCCGGTCGCCCGCGCGCTCGTAGGCGCCGGCCGCGCGGTACACGGCTTCGTCGCGATCGTAGGAGGACGATGCGGCGCGCGCAGCGGCGAGCCACGCCTCCGCCGACTCGCCGTAGCGCCCGCCGACGTAGAGCGCGTCCGCGCCGTCCATCGCCTGCGCGTACCGGGCGTCGACGTGCGGCGCGCACGCCGCGAGCGTCCCGAGCGCGCCGAGCAGGGCCGACGCGCCGAGCAGGCGTGTCACGGCTCGCCTCGTTCGCCCCGTGCGGCGAGCCCCGCGACGAAAATCTCGTAAGCGACGAGCTGCACCGCCTGCGCGAGGTTGATCGACGGCTGATCGCCGGCCATCGGAATGCGCAGCCGGTGATCGGCGCCGTCGACTTCTTCGGCGCTGAGCCCGGTCTTTTCGTTGCCGAACACGACGCGCACCTCGCGTCCGCGCGCGGCTTCGGCGACGACGAGCGAGGCCGCCTCGCGCGCGGTGAGCACGCCGCTGACCCCGCGGCGCGACGTCGTCGCGAACACGAGCGCTCCACGCGTGGCGGAGGCGAGCTCGGCGTGGCGCTCGGTCGCGTGAAGGACGTCCCAGGCGCGCACCGACATCTTGAACGCCATCGCGTGCTCGGGCACGGCGAGACGCCCCGCGCGCACGAGCATCAGGCGCGAAAAACCCATCGTTTTGAGCGCGCGGGCGCACGCGCCCACGTTTTCGGGATAGTGCGGCTGCACGAGGACGAAGCCCGTCCGAGCGTGGACCGGCAAGTGCACGCGCGCTTCGCTCACGGCGCGGCTCCCGAGGGCGGCGCCGCGGGCACGGCGTCGTCCGGCGCGTCCGCCTCGAACGAGCGCGCGCAGCGAAACCCGACGTTCGGCTTCCGCTCGTCTCCCGCGAGGGGCCGCCGCGCGGCGCCGCGCAAAAATGCGGCCGAGCTCGTGAAATCGCCGCCGCGCACGACGCGCTCCCCGGAGTGCCCGGGGCTCGGCGGCGTCCCGTAGCGGTCGCTGTACTGATCGCGCGTCCACTCGGACGCGTTGCCCGCGAGGTCGAAAAAGCCGTCGGGCGTCCGCCCGTTCGGAAAGGAGCGGACCGGCGCGAGCTCGGCGTAGCCGTCGCTCCAATCGACGTTGTCGAAGCCTTCGCGCCCGTGATTGGCGAGTTTGCCGTTGTAGAGCTCGCCCCACGGGTAACGACGGCCCGCGCTGCCGCGCGCCGCCCGCTCGAATTCGGCCTCGCTCGGCAAGCGCGCGCCGCGGGCACGGCAGTACGTTTCCGCTTCGTCCGCGCTCACGAAGGTTGCCGGCAGCTCGCTCGCCGCGAAACGCCGGGCGCCGTCGAGCGCGCGGCGCGCGCAGAGCCCGCGCGCGGCGCAACGGTCGTAGTCGCCCGCGGTCACTTCGCTGCGATCGAGCCAGTACGAGCCGAGCGGTTCGACGCGCCGGGGCGTTTCGTTCGCGAAGGTGTGCTCGTCGCAGCGGTCGGGTCCGAGCGGTTCGCGCGCGCAGAGGGCCGACGCCTCGAGCGCTTCGTCGGCGGTCGAGCCCATGACGAAGCGTCCGGCGACGACGCGCAGCATGAGGCTCCCCGGGGTGCGGAGCGTCACGAGGCCGCCCGAGAGCGCCCGCTCCACGGGCGTCGCTCGCGACGCCGAACGCGCCTCGCGCGCGAGCCCGGCCCGCGCGGCGGGCGGTCGCAAGAGCGCGCAGAGCGCGGCGCCGAGGAGCGCCGCTCCGACGTGGTTACGGGCCGCCGTCCTCATGGGCCTCGAGGTCGCTGCCGGAGCTCGGGCTCGCGCTCACGGCGGCGGGCGGCGCGGCGTCGCTCGGCGCGGGCGCGCTCGACGCCGCCGGCTTTGCGTTCGGCGTTGCACTCTGCGCGCCGTTCGCGTGCCGGGAAGACGCGGAAGACGAGGCGCGCGGGCGTTCACGAGGAGCCGGCGCGAGCCACGCGACGGCCGGAGCTTTCGGCGGCGCCGTCTCGGCTCGAGCGGGCGCCGGCGCCGCCTCGCGTTCGCGATCGCGCAGTCCGGTCGTGAGCTCGAACACGGCGATCGCGAGCATCGCGCCCACGGCGGCGCCGCCGACCGCGCTCCGCGTCGAGCTCGTCGCGCGCTCGGCGTGCGTGAGCCGGTGCTGCCGATCCGGAATCGTCGGCATCGCGCGGCGCGTGCCCTGACCGAGCGCTTCGGCGAGCGCGTCGCCGAACTCGCCGGCGCTCGGAAAGCGCTCTTCGGGATCCTTCGAGAGGGCGCGCGCGAGGACGCCGTCCACGTGCGGATCGAGGCCGCAAGCGCGGGCGATCGGCGGCGGCTCGTCGGTCTGGATGCGATTGGCCACGGTGACGGCGTCGTCGCCGGGGAACGCCCGTTTCTGACTGAGCGCCTCGTAGAGCGTCGCTGCGAGCGAGAACTGATCGCTCTGCGGCGAAAACTCGCCGTGCGCGATC
Organism: Polyangiaceae bacterium; assembly: GCA_035499895.1. Lineage (GTDB taxonomy): Bacteria > Myxococcota_A > Polyangia > Polyangiales > Polyangiaceae > PMG-095. Next base: position 70,071 of record DATJXW010000163.1, read on the forward strand.
GACTCGGGCGAGCTGTACGCCGGGGTGCCGAGCAGGCCATGGTCCTTGGTCAACGTCGAGTTCGGGACGCGGGCGATGCCGAAGTCGGCGACCTTGCTGCCGTGGACCGTGAGGATGATGTTCTCGGGTTTCACGTCGCGGTGGAGCACGCCGCTCCCGTGCGCGGTGCTGAGCGCGCCGCCGATCTCGCGGGCGATGCGCGCGCCGAGCTCCGGCGGCACCGGACCGCGCGCGATGCGCTCCTTGAGCGTCGTGCCCTCGGCGTACTCGAACACGAGGTAGAGCCCGAGCGCCGGATCTTCGCCCATGTCGAAGAGCGCGACGATGTTCGGGTGCGAGACGCGCGCGCACGCCTTCGCTTCGTGCCGCATCCGATCGACGAGCGCGCGGTGCTGGTCCGGATCGACGCTGAGGTCGTCGCGCAAGAGCTTCACCGCGACCTCACGGTCGAGCACGAGATCACGGCCGAGCAGCACGCGACCCATGGCGCCCCGGCCGAGCAGGCGCTCGATGCGGTAGCGGCCGATGTGGCCGGGCAGCGCGAGCTCGCGGTCCATGGACGCTCTCATGTATCACTACTTCGGCGCTGCATCCGCGCTAGGGGCCGAAGAAGCGCCCGTCCGTCGAGTCGCGCCGTACGACTCCTCCCGAGCTGCAAATGCGCGCGACGGCGGCGAGGTTCGGCCGCGATCTCGGCTCAGTCGCTGCCGGCGTCGTCATCGACGCCCGCGTCGCCCGACGGCTTCTTGGCGGGCGGATCCGGCTTTCTGGGCTCGGGGGGGCCGTACTCGTCGCGGAGCTTTCGGAGAAGGCCGTCGCGCAGGATCGTCTCGTGGTACTCGGGCATGCGCGGAATGCGGACGAAGATCCGCGTGCGCTCGCCCGCCTCCACCACCTCGATCGTGCCCAGCGTGTCGTCTTTCGCCTGCCCCGGCGCCTGGTAGCGAAAGACGAGGTACGCGGCGTCCGGATCCTTTTCGACGACTTCGTAGCCGAGATCGACGCGCAGGTACCGGAGCGCCCCACTGTACGTCTGCGCCTTGGTGTACTCGGAGTCGCCCTCGACGCGCGCCGCGGCCACGGCCGCGCACAGCAAGGCGCCGAGCACGAGCGCGAGGAGAGCGAGCAGCCGCCCGCGGCGGTTCATCGTTCGGCGGTAGCTTGCTCGCGTTCGGCGGGCCAAGTTTTCGGCGCCGCGTTCGCTTCGGCTCGGGGCTCGCTCGCGAGGTTCAGGAGCGCGCTCGGCTTCAAGAGGATCCCGATGATGCCGACCACCGTCGTGAGGCCGATCGGCAGGGTGTAAGCGAGAAAGGCGTACACCGAGCCCACGCCCGTCACGGCGTCGGCGTCGAGGTACATCGCGAGCGCGGCGTAGGTCGCGAGCTGAAACGGCCCGAAGAAGCCGGGCGTCGCCGGGAACAGAATGCCGAGCGCGACGACGCCCATGGTCGCGACCGCGCCGAAATAACCGATGTGGCCGAGCCCGCAGCCGCACGCGAGCACCCAGAAGCACGCGGCGTTCAAGAACCAGTAGAGCACCGTCGCGGAGACGTACGGCACCGAATAGCGCCGGTACGCGAGAAAGCCGAGCCCTTCGGCCATTTGCTCGATCTTGCCGGCGAGCCAGCGCGCGAACTTGAGCGACACGAGGCCGATCACGACTTCCGTCATTTGCCGCGCCCATGCGCGCCAAAAATAAAAAATCGCCATCACGACGCAGACGCTCGTGAAGAAGAGCGCGCTCACGAAGGCCGCGCGAGGGACGATTTCGACGTGGATCGGGAACGCACCGATGTGGTCGGGCAAGTCCGGGCGCGGGCTCGCGATGCGCAAACCGAGGAGCAGGAGCACGCTGACCGAAAGCCCGTCGAGGATCCGCTCTCCGGCGATGGTGCCGCTCGCCGCCCAGAACGTGAGGCGCGGATTTTTGCGAATCATGAGCGGCCGCAGCACTTCACCCATGCGAAACGGCAAGAGCGCGATCGCGAAGAGCCCGACGGCGTTCACGCGCAGAACGGTCCGGAGCGGCACCTCCTCGACCGGCGCGAGCAACAAGTACCAGCGCGCGAGCCGAACGAAATACGCGACGGCCCAGACCCCGAAGTAGGCGGGGAGCGTCCAACCCGCCACGCGCGCGAATTCCTTGCTCGGCGGCACGATCGGCAACGAGCCGCTCTTCATGATCCAGACGAGCGCCGCCGTCGCGACGAGCGACAGCACGAGCTTCGGCACGATCTTGCCGCGTGCCGGCGGCGTGGGCGGCGTTGCGCTCGTCATTCCGGCAGCTTCCCCTCGAGGATGAGTTTCGGTCCTTCGGAGAGTAAAAACTCGACCTCGTCCGCGCCGTAGAGCTTTTCGACGCGCTCGATGCCGCGCGTGACTTCGGCCACGTCCGCCGGGCGGTGCGCGTCGCTGCACGCGGCGTGATAGAGGCCGCGCTCGAGCATGGCCTCGGCGGCGCGCTGCGGCTCGCGGCCGTACTTGCCGACGAGCGCCGCCACGTCGAGCAGCGCCGCGACGCCGGCGTCCACCAGCCGTTCGAGCGCGTCGGGCTTGCTCCAGAGGTACCGGTAGCGCTCGGGGTGCGCGATCACGGGCAAGAGGCTCCTCCGCCGCAGATCGAACAGACGATCGACGACGAAAGGGGGAAAATCGACGCCGTAGAACTCGAGCAGCACGGCGCGCCCGCCGGGGTAGGGAAGGCCTTCACCCGCGAGGAGCCGCTGGTAGACGACGTCGTCGAAGTAGTGCTCGCAGCCGAGCGCGACCTCCGGCAGGCCGCTCGCCGCCGCGAGGCTCGGCGCCATGCGGTCGAAGGCGGCGACGAGCGCGGCCTTGTCGTTTTCGAACATGCCGTTTCGCATGTGCGGGGTCGCGACGACGCGCTCGAAGCCCGCCGCGTGGAGGGCCTGCAACATGGCGATGCCGTCGTCCGGCGTGGGCGCGCCGTCGTCGATGCCGGCGATCCAATGGCAATGCAAGTCAACGAAGCCGTGCACGGGCCGGAACCCTAGCAGCACCGAGCGGGGCCGGGCGCCGGTCGGGCGACCGAAACGGTCAGCGACGCTTCAGGATGCGCGCGCAGCCGGCGGACACGGCGTCGAGCTCGGCGCTGCTTTCGGCGCCCGGTCCGCAGAAGCTCACGACGATTTCGAAGCCGTCGATCGCGAAGCGCCGCAGGCGCGTGCGGCCCTCGAACGCGTCGAGGCAGCTCGGCACGGTGTCGTTGTCGGCGCCGCGGCCGACGAGGGGCGCCCACGCGGCGAGCTCCTCGCAGAGCCGGTGCGCGCCGGCGCCGGCGAGCAGCATCCCGGTCCCGTCCGAAACGGTGACGGCGGCGAGCCCCGCGCGCTTTCGGGTCGCCTCGGCGAGCTTGGCGAGCGCCCCGAGCGCATCTTCGGTGCGATCCAGCCGGCGGTCGGCGTCGAGGGCAAAATCCAAAGCGTCCATCGTCGCGGGACCATCGCAGCCGCCCTTCGCGCGGGCCAACTTCGAGGTGGGGGCCGGGTAATGCTAGAAGGCGGGCCGATGCCCGAAGGCCCGACGTTGCTCTCGCTCGTGGAGAGTCGCCGCGTTCTCGTGTGCGCCGGAGCGGGCGGCGTGGGCAAGACCACCGTCGCCGCTGCGCTCGCGCTCGGCGCCGCCCGGCGCGGCAAGCGCGTGCTCTGTCTCACGATCGATCCGGCCAAACGCCTCGCCGACAGCCTGGGCTTGCACGGCATGCGCGGCGAGGTGCTCGCCGTCGAACGCGGCCGGCTCGACGCGCTCGGGGTGCCGGCGGCGGGGACGCTCACGGTGTCGATGCTCGACACCAAACGCACCTTCGACGACATCGTCGCGCGCCACGCCCCGAACGAGACCGTGCGCGATCGCATCCTCAATAACCGCTTCTATCAGTACGTCTCCACCCACCTCGCGGGCACGCAGTCGTACATGGCCATGGAGAAGGTGCTCGCCGTGCTCGGCGACCCGTCCTTCGACCTCGTCGTGCTCGATACGCCGCCGACGAGCGACGCGCTCGATTTTCTCGACGCGCCCGAGCGCCTGATCGAAGCGCTCGACAGCCCGGCGATGCGCTGGCTCGTCGATGCTTTCGAGCCTCAGCGCAAGCTCGGCCTCGGTGTGCTCGCGCGCGGCGTCGCGCTCGTGCTGCGCGGCGTCGGGCGCCTCACGGGCCAAGGCTTTCTCGAGAACATGGCCGAGTTCGTGACGGAGCTGAACGACCTCTTCGGCGGGTTCAAACAGCGCGCCCGTCAAGTGGCGGAGGCGTTCCGCGGCGCCGACTTCGCGTACGTGCTCGTCTCGACGCCCGTCCCCTCGGCGCTCGAGGAGGCGGCTCTCTTCCTCGAGCGGCTCGCCGCGCAAGGGCTCGCGGGCGACGCGCTCGTCCTGAATCGCCTGCATCCGCGCGGGACGGCTCCCGTGTCGCTCGAGGACGCGGCACGCGGCGCGGAGCGTTACGGTCTTGCGCCGTCACTCGCGGGCGCGCTCGTCGCGGCGCTGCGCGACGAAGAGGCGCAGGGCAGCGCGGACGCGGCGTCGCTCGCGGCCTTCGACGCGCGCTTCGGGCCGAACGGTCGCGCGCGGCCGCGCTTTCAAATCGAGCTACCGCTCTTGGCCGGCGACGTGCACGACTTGACGGAGCTCGAGCCTCTCGTCCGGCGCTTGGTCGGAGCCTGAGCCGCGCACTCGCCGCGCGGTCGAGGGCTCAGGTGCCCTTCAGCGTGCGCACGAGCCGGAAGCCGATGCCCTGGCTCGCCGCGTTCGAGGGAGAGTAGTTGCGGCTCGCGGCGCGCAGGGCGCTGCGCAGCCCGGCGGCGTTGCCGCCCTTGGTCACGCGGTTGTCGGTCGGGAACCGCGTCGTGAGCGCGATGTCGGTGGCGGGGTCGGTGAGCGGCCCGGGCACGTCGTTGAGCGCTTCGTCGCTCGTCCACTCGGCGACGTTGCCGAGCATGTCGAACAGCATCCACTGATTCGGCTCCTTCGCGCCGACCGGGTGCGTGCGGTCGCCCGAGTTCGACGCGTACCACGCGATCGGGTCGAGATTCGGTTCGGGGTCGGACTCGGCGCTCGGGTCCGTCGTGCTGATGTCGCCCGAGTAATAGGCCGTGCGCGTGCCGGCGCGCGCCGCGTATTCCCACTCCGCTTCGGTCGGCAGCCGATAGCCCTCGCACTCGTAGACCGACGCGGCTGTCAGACCGACACCGGTGCACGTCATCCCCGTTCCGATGTCACCGCTGCAGCCTTCGAGGTCGTAGCAAGGCGCGAGCGGCGGGTCGTGGCGCCCCGACAAAAGGTTGGCGAACCCGAGCGCCTCGAACCACGTCGCGTAGCGGAGCGGACAGCCCGCATCCGTGCACGTCGTCGGATCCTCGACGACGGCGGCGGGCTTCGAAGGTGCGACGGGAACGACCGCCGCCCAGGCTTGCCAGGTGAGCTCGTATTGCGCGATTTCGAACGGATGGGTCAAGGTCACCGCCGTGGGGACTTCCGTGCTTTCGCCGCGCCAGAGCTCCGAGTCGGGCGAACCCATGATGAAACAGCCCGAGGGTATTTGGCACCACCCGTTCTCGCACGCGGCGACGACCGCAGGATGCACGCACGGCGTCGCGTCGACCGACGAATCCTCCCAGCCGGTGACCGCGGGACCCGCGGCGGCATCGGGCGGTCGCGCGTCGGCGGGCGAGTTGTCCGCGGCCGGCGTGTGGGCGCGGCAACTCGCGAGCACCAGGGCGACGGCGAGCGCCGTCACGACCTGTTCGAGGGTGCGCGTGCCTCCGCTCACGGGGCTGGGGGAGTGTTGCTGATGCCGAAATCGTCACCGAGCTGCCGAAAACGATCGGCCGCCGCTTGCGACACTTCGCCGCTGCTCACGAGCGTCTGGGCGCCGTCGCGCAGGCTGAAGACGGGCGTCTTGCCGGTCGTATCTCCCGCCCAACTCACGTCCAGATGCGAGCACGGAGCGGCATGATCGGCGTCGATCGCGCCGCCGCACGCGAGGACGTAGGCGTCGAATATCTCCTGCATGTTCCAGCGCAGCGCCGGCGTGGAATTCTGGCCGATTCCGTAGAGGAACTCCAGCCAATCGTACTCGGTGCCGTCGGTGAGCAAGCCTGTCGAGGGCATCGGGCCGAGGCAGTTGTCGTTGCGCCAGCGCACCTGCTGCGCGCAGTTCACGGGAATGGGCGGCGGATTCACCGTGAGGCCGCTGGCCGTGTCGGTGGTGCAACCGCTCACGCCGGGCCGGCACGTCGTGTCGGCGAAGTTCTTGTAATAGACGAAGGTGCAGTCGCTCTGCTCGTCGTCGTTCCAAACCATCGACGCGAAGTACTGGCCGAAGCCCTCGTCTTGAGCCGCATTCGGCAACTCGACCGATTGCAGGCAATGCAGGTTGTCGTCGGCCGCGACGAGGTCGCACCCACAGAGCGTCGGTTCGCCGGCGAGGCGCACGCCGCCGTAGTCCGGATCCATGAGGCCTTGGGCGTTGCCCTGGATGAAATGCCCGAACTCGTGCGCGATGACGTACTTGAAGTGCGTGCCCGACAAATGGTCCGTGTCCGGCTCGAGCTCGAGCACGCTGCCCGCGCGGCAGCTCGTCTTGTGCGTCACTCGCGGATCGCTGCAGGGGAGGCCGCCGCCCTGGTCGTCGAGGCAGCAGAACGTGTCCACGTCGATGGTGACGAGGCCGTTGCCCTCGATGCGGCGGTCGATCATCGCGTTCTCCACGCCGAGTCCGCCGTCGGTCTCGACCTCTCGATTGAAGATGTGCCCCACGACGGCGGCGACACGCGTCGCCGGGTCGTCGATGGGGCTCACGAGGCGAATCGTGTCGGGCGGCAGGTCCACCCAGGTGACCGGGTTGAAGTTGCAGTTCGGGTCCGTCGCCAAGCTCGTGTCGTCCGTGATCACCGCGCAGACGGTCTCGGCACCGGTCGCGTTCGCGGGAACGACGGCGACGTTCGCGCCCGTCAGCGTCGGCGGACTCGTGGTCTGATCCGGCAGGCAATCGAAGCCGTTCGGATCGAGACACAACTGCGAGCTCAGCCGGAAGGTCCCGAGGAGTCCGCCGTCCGACTTCCAGACGTCGTGGAGCGGAGCGCGCGCCGGCGGAATGCAGCCGCGCTGATCGAGGAACCCGCCGAACTGGTACACGATGGCTTCGCCGCCGGTCCCGTCCGGGTGTTTGATCGTCGCGTCCATGCGCGCAAAGCTCGCCGGGAACTGCTGCACGCCCTTCGACGCGTAGAAGTCCTCCGAGGGGATGCCGTTCCCCCAGGGCCCCGCGTCGATGAACTGACCGTTCCAATCGAAGCAGACGTCCGGGCTGCCCGACGCCGTCGAGTCCCAACAGATCGAGCCGTTGTCGTGCGGTGGACACGCCGACTCGTCGCGCACGTTGCTCACGTCGATGTCCCACGTGTCGAGATGTTCGTCGCCGAAGCAAAGGCCTCCGTCGGAGTCGAAGATCGTGAAGTGTACCGGCACCGTCTTTTGGTCGAGCGGCACCTCGACGGTGCCGTGATCTTGCTTGCCGAGATCGACACCGTTGATCACGAGGTCTTTCACGTACGGGTCGACCGTTCCGCAGAGAAACTCGCTCTCTTTGTAGTCGAGGGAGGTCACGTGGAACGTGAACGGCACCGTCGGTACCGCGGGTGCCGCCGCGGGCGCGGCGCCGAGGGCGTTCGGCTTGAGCGCGGCGGGCGCGAACGTTTGCGTGTCGTAGCCGCCGAAAACGAGCCCGTCGAGCGACAGCGAGCTCGGCACGTCGGGCACCAGGTTGCTCAGCGCGTCGGCGTTGACCTGTCCCGGGCGATCGACGAGCACGGCCGGCGGATGGTCCGTGCACCCGCAGTCGAAGGGACACGTCTTGCAATCCTCGCCCGCGCACACGCTGTCACCGCACGCGTCGACGCACGCGCCCGCGACGCACACTTCGCCGTTCGAGCAGGCGGGTGAGCACGCGGTCGTCGGGCAAGCGGGGCCGTTCGCGGCGGCGACGGCCGAGTGCGTCCCGAGTTGCCAGGTGACGCTCGGGCCGTTGAAGTCGACCGCGAACACGTCGTCGAAGTGCCCGGCCGCGAAATTCGTGGGTTGCCCGCGCACGCCGGGGGACGGCGAGAAATCGTTGCCCGTGCCCTGTGCGGCGTGGATCGGCGCGCCGGTGTCGTTTTCGAAGCCGAAGAGCGCGCGGGTGCGGCCGCCGCCGAGGGCCGTGACGCATTCGAAAATCGGCGTCACGCCGTCGGCCGCCTGGCAACTGCCGACGCCGGCGTCGAGCGGATGCGTGCAGCCGCCTCCCGCGCAGACGTCGTCGGTGCAATCGTTACCGTCGTTGTCGCACGGGGTCCCGTCGGCGACGGCCGGATGGGCGCAGAGCCCGCTCGAGCACTCATCGGCCGTACACGTCTGCAGGTCGTCGAGGCACGGGGTCCCGTCGGCGACGGCCGGGTGCGCACACACCCCTGCGCTGCACACGTCGTTCGTGCACTCCTGTCCGTCGGAGGGGCACGCCGTCCCGTCGGCGACGGCCGGATGCGCGCAAGCGCCGGCTTGGCACACGTCGTTCGTGCACGGATTGCCCTCGTTGGTGCACGCCGTCCCGTTGGCGACGGCCGGGTGGGTGCAGGCGCCGCTCGCGCAGACGTCACCCGTGCATTCGTTGTTGTCGCTCGTGCACGCGGTGCCGTTGGCGACCGCCGGGTGAGCGCAGACTCCGTTCGAGCACGCGTCCGAGGTGCACACGTTGCCGTCGTCGGGGCACAGCGTGCCGTTCGGCACCGCCGGATGGACGCACTTGGCGTCGACGCAACTGTCCGTGGTGCAGGGATTGCCGTCGTCGCACGCGGCGTCCGCGTTGCACTCGAATCCGGTCTGGAACGTCAGGCTCGAGTCGTTGCCCAGGGTCACGTTTTTCGCCGCGACCGCCCCCTTGCCGACGAAGCGATCGGCGGCAGAAAACGACGCGAGCGAGACGACGAGAGCCGTCACCTTGGCATCCGTGCCGAGCGTGACGCCGCCGTTCGTGTCCGTCGCGCCGGCCACGATGAGGCGCAGATTCCCCGCGGGCTGGGTTCCCGTGGGGCCGATGCGGACGAAGTTGGCGGTGGCGCCGGACACCTTGCCGGAAACTCGCACGATCGCCGCCGCACTCGCCTGGAGGACTGCGTTGGTGCCGAAGGTCAGATTCTGGAATTGGTACGTGCCTCCGCTCAACGTCAGCGTCGAGTTCACGGTGACCTGGCCGAAGTTGCCGGCGGCGACGGTCATGGGCGTAGTCACGCTGAGCGGCGTCGAGCCGGCGGTGAACGCCACGATCGGCGGCTCTGCGGGCGGCGCCGTGTAAGGCGAGAGGGATGTGTAGGTGGCGCCCGAACCCACGCCGATGCTGTTGGTGAAGAGATCACCGGCCTGGGCGTGATCCTTGAGCACGACGCGCTGCCCGAGCGTCGACTTGCCGAGCGCGATGCTCGCCTGGGAACCCTCCGTGACCGAGTCGCCGCTTCCGGGCGACACTCCGAGGTGTCCGCCGCTGAAAACGGTGCGATCACCGAGACTGACGTGTCCGGTCGCGAGCAGCGCGAAAGCGTTGACCTGCGTCGGAGCCGTCAGCGCCTCCGACTCGTGCCCCAGAGTCTGCTGCCCCGGAGTTTGCTCCGGCCCCTCGTGCCCACAGGACGTGAGCGCCAGCAATCCGACAATCCCGATGTTCCGCGTGAGCGCGCGCTTCATGGACCACTCCTCCCGTTTGGAATGCCCACCTCGCTGATACGCCCTCAGTGCCTAACCGATCCATAGGAATTTTGACTACACGCCTCGGTGCCTACCGCCGTGTGCGAATCCAGCGCTGGCCATACGGCAATGTTACCGTGCAGCGCGTCGCACTCCGCGCCTGTCTCCCGTCGATCGTGGCGCTCGTCTAGTGGCGATCGCCGCCGGGCGGCTGTCGTTCTCTGCGATCGCGCGCGCGGTAATGCACGGTGACGGGCACCGATTCGAAACCGAACGCTTTGCGGATCTGGTTTTCCACGAAGCGCTGGTAACTCACCTTGATGCTCTCCGGGTGACTCGCCCACGCGATGAAGAGCGGCGGCGACGCCTCGACTTGCGTCAGGTAATAAATGCGGGGGGCTTTCCCGCGCTGCGTCGGCGGAGCTTGGCGCTCGAGCACGCTGCGGAAAAAGCGATTGAGCTCGGCCGTCGTGACGCGCCGTTTGAGCTCGTCCGCGGCCTTGCCCACGCGCTGCATCAGTTGATTCACACCCGTGCCCGTTTTCGCGCTGAGCGGCATGATCGGCGCCCAGCGCGCGAAGGCGAGGGTCGACCGCGCCGCTTCGGCGACCGCGTCGCGCTCGGCTTTCGGCACCGCGTCCATCTTGTTGAGCCCGACCACGAGCGCGCGGCGCCGCTCGATGGCCAGGCCGACGAGGCGCGCGTCCTGCTCCGTCACGCCCTCGGTCGCGTCGCACATGAGCACCGCCACGTCGGCGCGTTCGAGCGCGCGAATCGAGCGCATCACGCTCACGAGCTCGACCCCGCGCTCGACGCGCGACTTTCGGCGGATGCCGGCCGTGTCCACCACGACGAACGGCCGCCCCGCGACGACCACGCGCTGATCCACCGGGTCCCGCGTCGTGCCCGGCCGGTCGTCGACGAGCGCGCGTTCTTCGCCTGCCAAGCGGTTGAAGAGCGACGATTTCCCGGCGTTCGGCTTGCCGATGAGCGCGACTTTCGTGATGCCGCCGTCCTCGTCGCCCGTGGCTTCCTCGAACGGCGGGAGCAGCTTCGCCACGGCTTCGGCGAGCTCGGCCGTGCCGCGCCCGTGGAGCGCCGAGACCGCGATCATTTCCGGCAACCCGAGCCGGTAGAGCTCGGCCGCTTCGCTCAGCCGCGCCGGCGTGTCGATCTTGTTCGCGGCGTAGACGACGGGCTTTTCACCGCGGCGGAGCAGCGCCACGGCTTCGCGATCGGCCGCGGTCGGCGGGATCGAGCCGTCGAGCACGCAGAGCACGACGTCGGCTTCCTCGATGGCCGCGCGGACGTGGCGCGCGATGCCCTGTTGCATCGGGTCGTCGCTCTCGGGGTCGAAGCCGCCGGTATCGACCAGGGTGACGTTGCGCCCGTGCAGGTGCGCGACCGCATAGTGACGATCGCGGGTGACGCCGGGTTCGTCGTGAACGATCGCGAGGCTCTGGCCGGCGAGGCGGTTGAACAGGGTGCTCTTGCCCACGTTGGGCCGCCCGACCACGGCGACGATCGGCGTCACGAGCCGCTCCCCTGGTCGGCGTCGCGCCCCGCCTTCTCGTAGCCGAGCTCGGCGAGCTGGCGCGGGACGCTCTTCCAGCGCGGCGTGACGCGCACGAAGAGCTTCAAGAACACCTTGCGCCCAACCAAGACTTCGATGCGCTCGCGCGCCTTGATCCCGATTTCCTTCAGCTTCTGTCCGCCGCGCCCCACCAAAATCGCGCGCTGGCCCGTCTTTTCCACGTGCAGGGTGGCTTCGATGCGCACGAGCTTCGGCCCGTCGTCGTAGCTGTCGATACCGACCGCCACCGCGTGCGGCACCTCGCCGCGCGCGCTCGCAAGCACCGCTTCGCGCACGTACTCGCGCACGAAGAACGAGCTCGGGCGGTTCGTGAGCGTGTCGGCGTCGTAGCCCGCCGGCCCTTCGGGCACGAGCTCGGCGAGCAGCTTGAGCAGCCGCTCGACGTCGGCGGCCTTGCGCATGCTCACCGGCACGATGGCCTCGAACGAGCGCGCCTTCGCGAGCGCGTCGAGCAGCGGGATCAGCTTCGTGCGGTCGCGCAGCTTGTCGATCTTGTTCACGACCGCGAGCGCCGGCACGCGTGCGTCGAGCTCGGCGATGAGGCGCGCGTCTTCGGGATCGAGCGGCTTCTGCTTCGCGGCGGCCTCGAGCAGGTACTCCGCGTCCGTCATGAACACGACGACGTCGGCCGCGCGGGCGGCTTCGCGGGCGCTCGCGTTCATGCGCCGGCCGAGCTCGCTCCGCGCCCTATGCAAACCCGGCGTGTCGAGGAAGGCGAGTTGTGCCTCATCCCTGTGCACGACTCCGAGCAGCGTGTCCCGCGTCGTTTGCGGCAGCGGCGACACGATGGCGAGGGGTTCGCCCAGGGCGGCGTTCAAGAACGTCGATTTGCCGACGTTCGCGCGGCCGACGATGGCGATGGTTCCGAAGCGCATGGGAGTCGAGTTTTTCCGGGGGCGGGGACGAGGGGGCGGCATGCTAGCCTCGCCGCGCCCCGTGAGCAGGCTGAGCGGTCGATTTTTGTGTTTGGGGTGTCGCGCGGCGGTGTTCGCCGCGGTTTTTGCGCTCGGGCTCGCGCCGGCGCGCCGCGCTCGCGCGACCCCGGCCGCGCTCGTCGGTGCCGGTCCCGAAAGCGTGGCGCTCGCGGGCGGCGGCGCGTCGCTCCCGCTCGGACCCGAAGCGGTGCTCGTGAACCCGGCGGGGCTCGCGCTCCTTTCGCGGAAGACGCTGCTCTTCGGGCTGCGCGCGACCGAGCTCTCGCTCGCCGTGACGAGCCACGGCGCGAGCTCGCCGTTCCCCGCCGAGCTCTCGAAGGGTCTCGACATCGGCGTTGCCGCGCCGCTCGTCGCGCCGAAGCTCGACGGCTGGCACGCCGCGCTCGGCCTCTTCGCCGAAACGCCGCCGGATTTCCTGGTGCGCGCGCACTTGCCGCTCGCCGAGGTGCCGAGCTTCCCGCTGCTCGTCGGGCGCACGGGCTCGCTCGATCTCGGCATCGGGCTCGGCGTCGGTTACGGCCCCGTGGCGCTCGGCGCGGGCGTCGAAGTGCTCGCCGAGCTCAGCGGTCGCGATGCGGTCGCTGGCGCGAGCGGCACGCCGAGCGGCATCGGCGACGAGCTCCTGCCGGCGTGGGGACCCTCGCTCGGCGCGAACGTCGACCTCGGCGCGTGGGGGCGCTTGGGTCTCGCCTTCCACGGCGTGCTCCGCGCCGACTTCGACGTGAACGTCGCGCAGACCACGCTCGCCGGCGTCATCGACATCGTGCCGCTCAACGTCCAGGGCATCGCCCACTACGAGCCGCTCAAGCTCGACGCCGAGTACTCGAAGACGCTCGGGGCGTGGACGGTGCTCGCCGGCGCGCGCTACGAACACTGGTCGGCGTTTCCGGGTTGGCTCGGCGCGACGGTCGCTTGCCCGCCCGGCGTCGCTTGCGGGACCTCGCCGCCGCCGCCGCCCGACTACTCCGACATCGTCGTGCCGCGCCTCGGCGTCGAGCGCTCCTTCGAAACCGAGACGCTCGGCTTCACCGCACGCGCCGGCTACTCCTTCGTGCCGACGCCGGTGCCGGAGCAGCGCGGCTCCGCCAACGAGCTCGACGCCGCTCGTCACGCGCTCGGTCTCGGCTACCGCGTCCACCTCACGCGCGGCCTGCCGCTCGAGCTCGACGGCGCGTTGCGTTTGGACTTCCTCGTGCCGCGCACGAACCACAAAGCGGGCGACGCCGCCGACGGGCCGCTCGGCGCCGAAGTCACGCCGCACGGCACGCTCGTCACCTGGGCGTTCAGCGCGAGGATTGCGCTATGACGCGTTCGGCGCGCCTCGCTGCATCGGCGCTCGCGGTGGCCGGCGTGGCCGTCGCTGCGCGCGCCTTCGCGAGCCCGGAGCTCGACTTCGGTTTCGGCGCGCGCTCGCAAGCGCTCGCCGGCGCCGGCACCGCGATCGCCGACGATGCCGCGGCCGTGTTCGAAAATCCGTCGGGACTCGCGCGCGCCGAGCACGTCACGGTGACGCTCGGTTACGCGAACGTGAGCTACGGGCTCGCGGACGACGGCTCGTCGGCGTCGCTCCCCACCGTCAACGCGCTCGAAGGCGGACTCGTCGTTCCGGGCGCCATCCTCGGCGTGCCCGTCGCGTTCGGTCTCTCGCTCGCCCTCCCGAACGGCAAGCTCTCCGAGCTGCGTCAGGCCGACGCGAGCACGTCCTACTGGCCGCTCGACGACGCCGGGCCGCGCCTCGTCGACGTCGGGACCGGCTTCGCGGCGCGGCCGCTGCCCGAGCTCGTGCTCGGCGCGGGGGTCGGCTTCGTCGCGTCGCTCCGCGGCACCTTCGGCGTGCACGGCGAGGTCGTCGCGGCCGACGGGCAGGGCGCCGAGTACCAGTCGAACCTGCGCCACGCGGTCGACGCCGATCTCACCGCGTCGCGTTTTCCGCTCGTCGGTGTCGGCTGGCTGCCGACGCCGGAGCTCGCGTTCGGTCTCGCGTACCGCGGCGCCGCCACGGTCGAGCACCGCATCGACGCCATGCTCGACGGCAATCTCGTCGTCGGCGACAGCTCGCTGCCGGTTCGGTATTCGTTCGAGAGCCGCTCCGACGTCGCGTACCAGCCGGCGCAACTCTCGCTCGGCGCGTCCTTGCGGCCCCGGCCGGCTTGGCTCGTCACCGCGGAGCTCGACTGGCAGCACTACGCGCCGTTCCCGAGCCCGTACACCGAGACGTCGAGTCACGTCGCGCTCCCGCCCGACGCGGGTCTGACGGTGCCGGACACGGTGCCCGTGCCGGCGCCCGCCGCGCACTTTCGCGATCGCTTCGTGCCGCGCCTCGGCGTCGAGCCGCGCTTCGCGCTCGCGCCGGGCATCGAGCTCCGGCTGCGCGCCGGCTACGCTTACGAGCGTTCACCCGTACCGCGGCTGCAAACGGCGACGCGCTTCCTCGACCTCGATCGCCACGTGCTCGCGGGGGGCGCCGGCGTCGAGTGGGCCACCGCGCGCGGCCCCTTCGACGCGTTGCGCCTCGATCTCAGCATCGCGGACGCGCTCGGCGTCGCCCGCACGGCGAGCACCACCGCCGGTGCGGACGCGGATCGCGGCTCGGGTCACGTGCTGCTCGTCGGCGCGACGCTCGGTCTCGTCTTCTCCGACCCCACACGCTGAATTTTGCGCGCCTCACGCGAGTGGGGCTCCAAAATTCACGATCGAGACGCGCGGTCTCCGGTGTAGGTTCCACCGCCCCTTGGCCGCCCACGACGAGCAGACTCAGGCCGGTCGCCCCGAAAAGTGGCTCGCTGCCGCGGCGTTCGGCTTCGTGACCGCGACGCTCGCCGCGCCCATCGGCAAGAGCGGCATTTGGGAACCGTTCGAGCTCCGCTCGATCGAGCTCGCGCGTCGCATCGCCATCGGACTCTACGGCGCGACCGGGTTCGACCTCACGGGCTCGAACAACGCGCTCCCGACGCGCGGTGAAGTCGACCGCGGCGAGCTGCCGTTCACCAGCATGGCGCTCGGGCTCAAGCTCTTCGGCCTGCACGCGTGGGCGGGCCGCTTGCCGCTCGTGGTGGCGGCGCTCGCCGGCCTGGCGGCGACGTACCTCCTCGTGTGCCGCCTTTCGAACCGCCGCGCCGCCACGCTCGCCGTGCTCGTGCTCGGCACGATGCCGCTCTACTTCCTGCAAGCGCGCACCATGCTCGGCGACGGCATGACGCTCGCGGCGCTCGCGGTCGCGAGCTCCGGGCTCACGCTCGCGCTCTTCGACTCGGGCAGCGCGCGTCTTCGGCTCGGCTTTCTGGCGCTCGGCGTGCTCGGGCTCGTCGCCGGACTGCTCTCGCGCGGCTTGCTGCTGAGCGTCGCGGTGCCGCTCCTCGGTCCCGCGCTCGCGTGGCTCGTGCTGCGGCTCTGGGGCGCGCTCGGCGCCGAGCGCTTTCGTGACGCGTGCGGCGCGGCCCTGCTCGTCGCGGGCCTGCTCGCCGCGGCGTTCGGATCGCATCTGCTCGCGCTCGCTCTCGACGCTCCCGAGCGCTACTTCTGGTGGCTCGGGTTCGGCATCTCACGGCCTGCGCCGCCGCTCACGTTCGACGCCGTCATCGCCGAGCTCGGTCACGGCTTGTTCCCGTGGAGCGCGCTCGTCCCGGTCGCCCTCATGCGCGTCGCCGGGCGCGCTTCGGCGGCGCGCGACCCCGAGCGCTCGCGCGCGGACGCCCTCGCGCTGAGCTGCATCGTCACGGCGGCGCTCGGCTTCGCCGCGTGGGGCGCCGTGGCCGACGACGCCGGGCTCATGCCCTTCGGCCCCGTCGCCGCACTCGCCGTGCTCGTGGCGCTCGCTCTCGCCGACCTCGACGCGGCGGCGCCGCCCTCGCGCGCGGCCGGCATGACGGGCGTCGCGCTGCTCGTGCTCCTGCTCGCGGATTTCCTGAACGAGCCCGAGAAAGCGTTCGTGCCGTTCGTGGTCGAGGGCGCGCACTTCCCCGACAGCTTCAAGGACGCGGGACACGGCTGGCTCCTCGGCGGCACCGCGCTCGCCGCGCTCACCTTCTTCGCCGCGCTCCTCGAAGGCGACGACGAGAACGCCGAAGCGTTCGCACGCCGCGACTACGTGACGTGGATCGTCACCGTGCGCGATCTCTGGCGCGGCAATCTCTTGTTCGGCGCCTGCGTGCTCGAAGCGGGCCTGCTCGGCTTCGTCGGCTTCGACTTGCTCGGTGAACGGGTGCCCGCGCTCGCGCGCTTCGGTGCGTCGAGCGAAGCCACCCGCGCGCTCGGCCGCGTCGCGTGGGTCGTGGTGCCGCTGCTCGCCGCCCTGCCGCTCGTCACGCTCGCGCTGCGCGACGGCGTGCGCTGGCTCGTGCGCGCGCGGCCCGGCTCCCGCTTCGGCGCGTGGCTGCCGCGCCGGAGCGCGCTCGCGGCGCTCGGGAGCGTGGCGTGCGGCGCCGGCCTGAGTCTCGGCTACTACCCCGCGCTCGCCGCGCAGCTCTCACCCGAAGAGTCGTTCGTCACCTTCCGCCGCCTCGCGCGACCGGGCGAGACGCTCGCGATCGTCGGCGCGGGCGCGCTCAGCGCTTCTTACACGGCGGGTCGAAACGTGGTCACGCTCGAGGACGCCGACCAAGCCTCCGGCTTCTTGCTCACGCGCGGCGTACGGCGCTGGCTCATCCTGCGCGCGGACGCGCTGCCCGGCTTGAATTCGCGGTATCGGCTGCAATTTCACGCGGGCAACCTGCCGATCCTCGACGCGCGCTCGAGCGAAAACCTGCTCGCCTCGAACGAGCTCCGCCCGGGCGAGACCAACGAAAATCCACTCGGCCGTTACGTCCTCGACCGCGCGCCGCACCCGACGCACCCGCTCGACGCAAACCTTGCCGGCGTCCTCGACGTGCTCGGCTGGGACGTGACCGATCTCGACGGCAATCCGGTTCGCTCCGTCGCGCCCGGGCGCCGCTACGAGTTCGTCGTCTACTTCCACGTCGTGAGTCGTCTCACCGGAGCGTGGGAGTCCTTCGTCCACATCGACGGATTCCAACGCCGCTACAACGGCGACCATCCGACGCTCGACGGGCACTATCCGTTCGCGCTCTGGAACGTCGACGACTTCATCGCCGACCGCCATGAAATCAGGCTCGAGCCGAACTTCACGCGCGGCACGTATCGCGTGTTCTTCGGCCTCTACATGGGGGATCGGCGCATGCCCGTGCGGCGCGGCCCCGCAGACGACGGTCGCATCGCGGGCGGCGATCTCAGCGTCGAATGAGGGAGGTGGGTCCGCCGTGCCGCCGCGAGCGTCGCGTGCTGCCGG
>DATJXW010000164.1:0-3038 GCA_035499895.1 Polyangiaceae bacterium
GGGCAAGAGCACGACGCTCGCGGCGCTCATCGACTACATCAATCGCAACCGGAGCGCGCACGTCATCACGATCGAGGACCCGATCGAGTTCGTTCACCCGAACAAGAAGTGTCTCATCAACCAGCGCCAGGTGGGGGAACACACCGACTCTTTCAAGCGCGCCCTGCGCGCCGCCTTGCGCGAGGACCCCGACATCGTGCTGCTCGGCGAAATGCGCGACCTCGAGACCGTCTCGATTGCGATCGAGACCGCCGAGACGGGCCATCTCGTGTTCGGCACGCTGCACACCTCGTCCGCCCCTTCGACCATCGACCGCATCATCGATCAGTATCCGCCCGAACAGCAGAATCAGATCCGCGTGATGCTCTCGAGCAGCCTGAAGGGCGTGATTTCGCAGATGTTGTGCAAGAAGGTCGGGGGCGGGCGCGTCGCGGCGCTCGAGGTCATGTTCGCGATCCCGGCCATCGCGAACCTGATCCGCGAGTCGAAGATCTTCCAGATCCCGTCGATCATGCAGACGGGCCGCAAGCTCGGCATGCAGCTCATGAACGACGCGCTGCTCAAGCACGCGAAGGACGGCGTCATCTCCGCCGAGGAAGCGCTCTCGAAGAGCTACGACCGGGCGACGCTCACGACGCTGCTCCAGCAGAACAACATCGCGGTGCCGAACCTCGGCTGACGGCTCCGCTCACGCGGCCGACGCCGCGCGAGTCGGTTCGAGCCAACGCCCGCGCGCGAGCTTGCGCGCGACGAGCAGATGGCCGAGGAGGGCGCTCGAGACCATCACGG
Source organism: Polyangiaceae bacterium (assembly GCA_035499895.1). GTDB lineage: Bacteria > Myxococcota_A > Polyangia > Polyangiales > Polyangiaceae > PMG-095. The sequence goes on from DATJXW010000164.1 coordinate 790, forward strand.
CCATCCAACAATAGGGAAACTCCGTGACCCAGAGGTTGAGCTCGGCGTCGCCGAACGCGCGCACGAGCGGCCTCGCCAAGAAGGCGATCGTCACGATGGTCGCGAGCAGCAGCGATCCGAGGGCATTCCAGGCCAAAACGAGGCCGCGCGGCGCGCGCCCGCGCGCGAGGAGCAGCGCGACGACGGCCGCCGTGAGCCCCGAAACGATGTCGAAGTTGTAACCGCCGAACGACATCACGCTCGGCATCACCTTTTCGCGCGCCGCCTCGTGCATCACGAGCTCGAGCGGCAAGCGGAAGACCTGAAACCCGACGAGCGCCGTGAGCGGCAGCGTGTCGGCGAGCCTGCGACCGAGTGGCGAGAAAGCGACCGCGCCCGCGGAGCCGAGCGTCGCGAGCATCCAGAGCGCGAGCGGCGGCGGACGCAGGTCGAAGCGACCGAGAAGACCCGAAAGCGCGAGCGCCGCGAGCAGCCCCATGAACCCCGCGACACCCAGCGCGGCGAGTGAGACCTCGCGCCGGCGCGCGTCCGGCGCGAGCCCGGCGGTTCGTGCCGAGCGCGCGACGGCCCCGACGAAGAGCAGCCCGAGCGCGACCGCGATGCTCGGGATCCCGAAGCGAACCAGGTTCGACGCCATGCGCCGATCTATACTTTAGTTTTTAATAGTGTAAAGTATCAAAACTAAACTATACTGACCGAGCGAGTGGCAAAACGAAGAAACTACAAGCAATTTTGCGGCCTCGCGCGGGCGCTCGACCACGTGGGTGAACGCTGGACGCTGCTCGTCGTGCGCAATCTGCTGCTCGGGCCGAAGCGCTACTCGGATCTCTTGGAGGAGCTCCCGGGCCTCACGACGAACCTCCTCGCCGAGCGCTTGCGGGAGATGGAGCACGCCGGGCTCGTCCACAAGCGCAAAGCCCCCGCCCCCGTGCGCGCCACCGTCTACGAGCTCACGCCCATGGGTCGCGCGCTCGAGCCGACCGTCATGGAGCTTGCGCGCTGGGGCGCTCGCTTCATGGATCGGCCCCGCAAGACCGACACCTTCAACGTCGGCTGGGCGTTGCTCTCGCTCAAGCGACGCTACCGCGGCGGTCTCGCGGCGATCGTGTCGCTCCGGGTCGGGGAGCGCGAGTTCGAGCTCGCCTTCACGCCGAGCTACCTCGCGGTGACCGAGGGCCGCGCGGCGCGTCCGGATCTCGGCGTCGCGGGTTCGGAGCAGAGCGTGCTCGCCTGGTTGTTCCGCGGAGCCGACCCGAGCGCGCTCCGCGAACGCGGCGAGCTGCGGGTGACCGGCTCCGAAACGGCCTGGGAAGGCCTGCGGGCGGCCTTCGTCGCGCAGGAGCCCGACGCCGAGGACATCGCCGGCCGGCTCGCTTCCCGCGGGGTGCTCGAGCCGCTCGCGTGACGCTCAGCGCAGCAAATCCTGCCGGTCGGCGATCGCTTCCCACGCGGCGGGGACGGCGTCGAGCCGCGGCAGCCGCGCGCTCACCGTCACGCCGGACTGCGCTTGGATCTCGCCCGGCACGCCGAGCACCTGTTCGACCACGAGGTTCGGCGGATTGCCGACCGGATCGGCGGCCGCCACGGGCGCGTCGAGACCGCGGAGCTTCACGCCGAGATCCTTCTTCGCCTCCGTCGTCGTGTTGAACAAGCAGCCGCTCACGTTCGCCCCGCTCGCGTCCTGCTTCACGGCGAGACGGCACACGCGCACGTCCGAGGTCGCTTGCAGCAGGCGGTCGAGGTACGGCGCCTCGTCTTCGCGCAACGCTTCGCGCAACTTGAGGAGCCCTTCGCGCGCGCGCGGGTCGCCGAGATAGGCGAGCATCATCGCGCCGTGCAGGCGCACGGGCCGATGATGCGCCTCGAGCAGCTCGGCGAAGCGGTCCGACGGCGCCGCGGACTCCCCCTCCCCGCCGAGGCTCCCGAGCGCCGGGCCCTGGATTTCGATCTCGGTCCCCTCGGCGTCGGTGCTCCATTTGATGGCCTGACCGCCGAGGAGCGGGCCTTCGTAAAAGAGCGGACGGTTGTCGACCTGGGTGCGGCGGCCGGTGCCGGGGTCGCGCGTGAAGAACAGCACTTGCAGGGTGATCTGATCGAGCTCGCTCGCGCCGTTGTTGACGACGGCGACGTCGACGTCGGTGTAGCGCTTGCGCACGCTCTCGTGCTCGATGGCGCCGCGGCCCGGACGCACGCGCTCTTTCAACACGAGGACGCTCAGGCGCGGCGGCGGATCGGCCCAGAGCAGCGAA
>DATJXW010000165.1:0-14423 GCA_035499895.1 Polyangiaceae bacterium
GCGTGACGGCGCCGCACCGTCGCGAGCTCGAGCCCGAGCAAGGCCGTCGCGGCGCTCCCGAGGTGCGTCTCGGTGAAGCGTTGCAACGCGGGTTCGAGCCGTTCGAGCCGCACGTCTCCGTTCGAGCGCGCGAACGCGCGACCGAGCGCCGCGGCCGCACGCAGCGCGTCCGCGCCCGCTTCGGGCGTCGGCTTGCCCGCGACGGCGAGAACCGCGGCGCCGAGCGCGGCGAGCTCCCCCTCGTTCACGGCGTTGGCGAGCGCTTCGAGACCGTCGCCGCTCTGCTCGGTGAGCGCGGCGATCGCGAGCCGCTCGGCGGGCGTGAACGTCTCGTCCGCCGGCTCGAGCGCCGAGGCGAGCATCGCCGCGTCACGTTGTTCGACGGCGCGCGCAGCGAGCGCACGCCGCGCGAGCCGCGCGTCGGGACCACCCGTGAGCGCCAGCGTGCGGCCGAGGACGTCGCCGCGCGCCGACGGCTCCTGCGAGAGCAGAGCGAGCGTGAGCCAGGCGGCGCCCTCACCGAGACCCTCGAGCTTGCCGATCTCGCGGAGCGCGGCCGCGGCGGCGAGCCGATCGCCGCGCGTGAGAGCGCGGCGCACGATGCCGAACGCGGCCGGCGCCCCTTGACCCTCGGCGGTGCCCTCGCCGGCCCGGAGCGCGCGGCTTTGCTCGAGCGCGCGCCCGAGGCGCGTGGCGGCGAGACTCTCGGGCAGCACGTGCTCGGGCGGGCGAGCGCTCGTCCCGAGGGCGGCGCCGAGCTTCGCGAGATGCGCGCGCGGATCTTCGGGCTCGGAGCTCCGCAGCGCTTCGAAGCGCTGATTGGCGGCGGCGTCGTCCGCGAGACAGAGCCGCTGGATCTCGGCGTCGAGGTACGCGGCGTGCGCGCGCGCGGCCGACGGCGGCGCACCCTTGAGCTCGAGCTCGAGCGTGCTCGCGACGAGCTTCCAATCGCCCGCGGCGGCGGCGAGCCAGCGCAGCTGCCGCCCCGCCGTACCGGCGCGAGCCGCCGTGTTCGCGTCTTGCGCGGCCGTCCGTGCTCGTTCGAGATTGCCCGCGAGCGACCAGAGCTCGCTCGCGACCACGAGGGCTCGCGAGCGTCCCGGGGCGTCGGGCACGCGCCGCGCTTCGGCTTCGACCCATTCGGCGCGCTGCGTCCACTCGTCGGGATGCCCCGGTTTCGGCAGCGACCCCCCGAGCTCGACGCCCGGAAAGCCGCTCGGCCGCGGCGCCTGGCTCGGGCGCGGCGCCTGACTCGGGCGCGGCGCGACGGAACGCAGCGAGGGCGGGATGCTGCTCGCCGCCGGTCCGAACGAAACGCTCGCCGGTTGGCTCGGGATTTTCGGCAACGTGCCGGGCGGCGGCACGTAGCGTGACTCGGTGGGCGGCTCGCTCGCCGAAGGCGGCGACAGACTCTCGAGCTCGTCGAGCGCCGCGATCTCGTCGTCGGTGAGCGAGGTGCGCTGACTCTCCGGCGCGTCGCCGTCGCTCACCTCGGGCTCCGAGAGCGGCGGAGGCGGCACCGTCGAAATCGACGTCTCGGACAGTTGCGGTTCGCGCGCTCCCGTCTCCGCGGACGGGGACGCCGCGCGCGACACGGCTGGAGCGGGGCGCGGCGCCGACACGGCGGCCGCGGGCCCGGCGGGCCGCGGAATGCCCGGCGGCGCTCGGAGCGCCGGACCGCCCGGCAGCGAACGACCGGGGATCGATTGCGTCGTCGGCGGGGGACGGTGGACGAGCGGCGTCGCGGCGGTGCTGTCCGGTCCCGCGGGCATTTTGGCGCGCGGAGGCGGCGCGGGCGCGAGCGGTCCGCCTTCGAGCAACTGCTCGCGGTGGCCGATGAGCGTGACTTCGTCGTCCGGGTAGCTCGGGCGGAGCGTCTCGTGCTCGACCGATTCGGCCGCGCTCGTGACGGGCGGCACCGAATCGAGCTCCGCCGCGCTGAGCTCGGACTCGAGCGGCGGTTGGCTGTCGGCGGGGGGCCGGCGCGGAGCCGGAGCCGCTCCCGGCAGCGCGTCGTCCATCAGCGAGTCGAGTAACGCGTCGGGTTCGAAATCGAGATCTCCGCCGAGAGCCTTACCGATGCTGCCCGGCGTGCCGCTCGCTCCCGCGCCGGGGCGCGTCGGCGGCTTCGTTCCGCGATCGTCGTCGCTCATCGTACTCCCATCCCGAGCGCTTCCCGCAGCGCCAGGTAAGTCGGCGATAGCACGAACGCCAAGAGGCGCTTCGCCCGTTCCTGTCCCTCGAGCGAGCCCGGCGCGCGACCGCGGTTCGCCGCATCGGGCGCGAGCACCCACGACACGTCGCCGGCCGCGAGTGCGGCCATGCGATCGAGACTCGAGGTCGCGGCTTGGTAGAAGGCGATCGCGTCCGCGCCCTCTTGCTTCACCCGGAGCGCGAGGTCGGGCAACACGCGCTTCACGCGCCGCGGCATGTCCTTGAGCTGGCGCTGGAACTCGGCGAGCAGCGCGAACGGCGGCGCGTCGAGCTCGACGCCGCCGAGCCGGCACGCGGCGACGACGAGCGCCGCCACGTCGGAGCTCTCGCGGCGCGCGACCACGCTCGTCCCGCGGCGCAAGGCGAAGAGCTCGCGCGCCACGGCCTGGCGGTGGATCGGCGAAAAGGGCGCGAGCACGGCGGGGCCGACCACGAGGCTCGGCGGCTCCGTGGCGAGCCCGACCACGCCGTGCGCGTGCCGGCCGCCGACGTAGACCTCGAGCTCGCCGATGCCGAGCGCGCCCGCCCAAGCCGCGATCTCGTTGCGAATCGGGTGCCCCGCGCGTGGATCGACGCGCTCCTTCTTGTTCGTGCCGAGCGCTTCGAGGCTCGGGCCGAGGGTGGCCGTGATCGTCGTCGCGAGCTCGCGCAACAGATCGGCGATGGCGCCGCCGTCCTCCGGATCGGCGAGCTCGGGCAGCGAGCCCTCGTCGATGGCGATGCTCGGAAGGCGGGCGACGCGCCGGTCGAGGCGCGTGAGCTCGGGGTCGAGCGTCGCCGGATCGACGCCGAGCGCCGCGAGCGCGCCGAGCGTCGCTTGGCGCAGCGGATCGTCGCCGAGCGCGCTCGCCACGCGCGAGAGCCGCTCGACGCGTTCGAGATCCATCGGGTTGCGTTCGAGCTCGTCGAAGAGCGCGTCGCGCCCGCGTTCGAGCAACCGGCGCGCGAACACCTGCGGAAAGGCGCCGCTCAGCAACAAATCGAGCGCCTCGCCGTCGCTCGGCAGCTCGTCGAGCAACTTCGAGACGCTGCCCGCGGCGCCGCGCGGATCCTGCAAACGATCGCGCCGGATCGCCATCGCGAGCCGCGCCGCGTCGGCGCGCCCGCCGCTCTGTTCGCGTTCGACCATCAAAAGCTCGAACGTGTCGGCGGCGCGTTCCCAGGCGTTCGCCTTGGCGGCCACGCGCGCGAGCCTTTCCCGGACCTGCGGCGTATCGAGACGCGCGTTGCGCAGGCCCACGAGCACTTCGAGCGCCTCCGGCACGAGCTTCAGCTTGTTCTCGTAGATATCGACCGCCGCGACGCCGCTCATCAGGCGCTGCTGGTTCGGCGCCTCCGAGAGCGTCGACAGCCGCGCGAGTTGTTCCGCGGCTTCGGCGAAGCGCTGGAGCGTCAGGTAAATCTCGCCGGAGAGCGCGAGCGCGCCGACGTGGTCCGGCTCGAGCATGCGCACGTTCTCGAGCGCCGCGAGCGCGCCTTCACGATCGCCCGACGCGCGCATCACGCGCGCCCGCTCCCAGAAGAGCTTGACGATCTCTTCCGAGTCCTCGGCCACGTCGAGGCGCTTGGCGATGAGCTCGAGCAGGCGCGGGCTGTCCTTGCGCTCGCGCACGATGCGGAACAAGCGGTCGAAGGGCGCGAAACGCCGCACGTCGCGCTCGACCGCGCGCCCGAGCGCGAACTCGCCCCGCTCCGTGTCGCCGAACTCGTCGAGCAGGATCTGCGAGGCGATTTCCCAGAGCTCGGCGCCGCGCGCGTCGTCGCGCACCGCGTCCCCGAGCGCGGCGCACGCTTCGGCGAGCACGCCGCGCTCGTCGAGCATTTCGGCCGCGGTGCGCAGCCCTTCCCAGCCCATGAGTTCTTGCGGAGCGGCTTCGACGACGCCGCGGAACGTGATGAGCGCGGCGGAGGCCTCACCGGCCGCGAGCTGATTGAACCCGGCGAGCGCCTGCATGACGGGCGCGGACTCGTCGCCGAAGAGGCTCGAGGCGCGCGCGAGCGCGTCGCCGCGACGGTGTGGATCGGAGCCGGGCGGCGCGATCTCGACGTTCGCGAGTGCGACGGCCGGGCTGTCGCCGCCGAGCACCGGCGGCTCCTCGAGCCCGGTGAGCCACGCGCACAGGCTCGCGCTCGCGTCGAGTGCTTGGCCTTCCGCGCCGCCGATGCGTTCGGCGAGCGCGCGGCGAGCGCTCACTTCGGCCCCGACGTCGCCCTTGGCCGTCGCCGCGCCGAGCCACTCGAGGGCCGCGACCGGCTCCGCGTCGGCTTCGGCCCAACGGGCCGCGAGGGCTTCGGCTTCGGCGGCTTCCGGCGGCGCGTCGCCCGAGCGCGCGAGCTCGAGCTCGAACGCCGCGGCACGCGCGAATGCGGCCGCTTGCGGGCTGCGCTCCGAAATCACGTCGAGCGCCACGGCGCGCCGATCGCGATCGGCGCCGTCCCACAGCGCGCGCGCGAGCGTCGCGGCGAGATTCGGCCCGCTGCCGTCGGGTCCGCCCGCACGCTCGAGCGCCGCACGCGCCGCCGATTCTTGCCCGCCCGCGCCGAGCTCGAACGCGAAACGCTCGAGGGCGCTCGTGCCGGGGTCGTCGGCCTCGGCGGCTTCGAGCGCGCGGCGCTTCGCGTTGGCGTCGGCGGCCGGCGCGGCACGCGTGCCCCAATTGCGCAAGAGCGCTGCGGCGTGCGGCGCCGCTTCCGCGGCGAGCTCGAAGGAATCGAGTGCGGATTCGTGGAGTCCGCCGCGCCAATCGATGAGACCGGCCTCGAACCGGAGGGCGGTCGCGAGCTCGGTGTCGGTGAGCGCGGCGGCCGTGGCCCTGAGCGCCTGCGCGGCGCGTTCGGGGCGCTGACCCTCGAGCTCGAGCACGGCGAGCGCCGTCGCGACGACCGCGTCGGACGGCTCGTCTTCGTGGAGCGCCGCGAGTGCTTCCAGGGCGACCCCGCGTTCGCCGCGCACGAGCGCCCGCAACGTGCCGGCGAGCCGCTCGGCCCGCCCGAGCTCTTCGTTCGTCGTTTCGCGCGCGAGCGCGAAGAGCGGCTCCCACGCCTTCGTCTTCGGCGCGGGCGGAACGCTTCCGTCCTGAGCCGGAGCCTCCGAATCCGGCAAGAGCTCGAGTGCGTACGCGCTGAGCGCCGCGCCGAGAAAGGCGCCGTTCGGCGCCGCGGCCACGGCGTCGAAGGCCACCTCGGCGCCGCCCCGATCGCCCCGGAGCGCCCGCGCACGCCCGAGCTCGAACCACAGGCTCGCCTGCTCGTCGAGCGTCGCCCCCTGGCCGAGCACCCGGCGCGTCGACTCTTCGTACCAGTGAGCGTCCTCGATGCTCGCCGCGAGCAATCGGCCCACGCGGGCGACCAGGCTCGGCGCCGCGCCCGACATGCCCGCCTGGGAGAGCGCCGCACGAGCGCCCTGCGCGTCGCGGGCCTGACGCGCCCACGTGTCGGCCGCGAGCAGGTAGAACCCGGCGCGCGAGCGGTCGGACGCGACGCGCTCGGCCGTCGCCTCGAGCGCTCCGGCGAGAGCCTGGGGGTCGGAACCCGAGCCCAATAGATCGAGCTCGAGCGCTCGCGCGGGAATGCTGCGCGGATCCTCGGCGAGCGCGCGCCGAACCGCGTTGAGCGCCCCCGCGCTGTCGGAATCCGCCGCCGCGGCCTCGGCGATGCGGAGCCAGAGCGCGGCCGCGAGCTCACCGTGCGCGCCCGCTTCGAGCTCGGCGCGAGCGAGGCGCGCCATCGTCACGGCGTCCCCGGTCGTTTCGGCCGCCGTCAGGCGCGCGTGGGTGAGCGCCGGATCGCCCGGCAGCTCCCCGAGCGCTCGATCGAGCAGGTCGATCGCCGCCTGCAGCGAATCCGACGCCCGGTGCACTTCCGCTGCGCGGAGCCACGCGTCCGCCGCGTGCGCCTTGGTTCGCCGCCGGACGGGCACCCCGGCGGCGTCGCCGCGAGCCCCGTCCGCGATCGCCTCGAGCACCGCCGCGGCCTGCCCCTCGAGGCTCCGTGCCTCGAGCGCGCGATCGCCGATCACGCGGGCGACCCGTTCCGCTCGGCACAGGGCCGAGTACTTGGCGTGGCTCTCGAGCGAGGTCGCGAGATCGATCGCCGAAACGGCGCCCTCGGCATCGCCCCCGAGCGCGCGGAGCTCCGCGAGGTCGAGCAGCAGCAGCGTTTGCCACTCGGGCAACTGCGTGAGCGTCGCGCGTCGCGCGAGGGCTCGTTCCCTGAGCTCGCTGTCGCCCGAGCGCAGGCCGAGGAGCTCGAGCGCGAGCCACACGGTCGGGTCGTCCGGCGTTTCGTCCGAAGCCTGCTCGACGAGTGACCGCGCCGCCCCGGCGTCACCCTCGTGGTCCTGCACGAAGAACGCCTGGTCGAGCAGCGCGCGCGCGCGATCGGTCGGGGTGACCGCGACCTTCACCAGCCGATCGAGGAGCTTGCCGAGGTTCTTGTAGGACTGGCGCCGTTCGATGATCGCGATGAGACGCTCGAGCGGCTCGGTGAACTCCGGCTCGACGTTGACCGCGGCGAGCTGATCGCGTGCCGCGGCCGCCTCGTCGCCGAGCGCTTCCTCGAGCACGCCGACTTCGTGCAGCAGCACCGCCGACCTGAGCGACGTGGTGCTCGCCGCTTGCTCCGAGCGGAGTCGCGCGACCGTAGCAACGACCTGCGCGGCATCCTGACCCGATGCAGCGGCCAGCGCGCTCCCCGTCCTCGACGTGCTCGTCATGAAAACAGCGGGCCTTTCCGCAGAGTTAGGCAGGCTAGAATAGTGCCGCCCAGCGCAAGTAACAACGGTTCCTTGCGAGGGCGGCGCGCGCGCGATTAAAGCATCGCAGAAGCGTGAATTCGGCCGCGCGGCGGATCGCTCGGCACACACACACTGCTACATCGTGCTTATCGATGTCAGTCGATGCGGCGGACGATCCAATAGCCGCGCGGCGTGTCGACGGGATCGGACGACACCTCGCCCTTCGCGAGCGTGAAGAGCACGTACTCGGCGGCGGCCTCGAGCATGCCGCGCGGCATTTTGCCGGCGTTCGAAGTCGAGCCGTGATCGCCCTTCGCGACGGCCGCGGAAAAATCGTGCTTCGCTTCGGCGACGGCGGCGAGGGCTTTCTGCTTCGCCTGCTCCTTCGTGCGTGCGTTCGGCGGGGCGAACTGCGCGCCCTGGTATTCGAACACGATGACGCCGAAGGTCACTTCTTGCGGAGCCGAATCGGGAAGGGGAGGCGCCTTGCGGCCGTCGGGCAGGATATCGAAGCCCTCGGTGGTCGTGTCGTCGCTCGTCATGGCGCCGTCCGCGGGTTCGTCGGGCGCGGCGGACGCGGACGGTGTGGGTGCAGCGGCGACACTCGGCGCAGGCGCGCTCACCGTGGCGGAAGGCGCCGCGGGCGCCGGCTGATCGTGCGGGATGCGGGTCCACACCACGGCGACCGCCACGAGGAGAAGGAAGAGCGCTGCGAGCCCGATCGTCCGCTGCCGGTCCATGGAGGGCCCGGCCGTAGCACGATCGGCCCCCGCTGCGTAGGACGCCCGTGCGTTCACGACACGGAAACCCCCTCTTCTATGAAGCGCGGGCAAGGAGTAGTACTAGTCGCAGGCTCGAGGCGATGTTCAAGGTCGAGTGCCCGGGGTGCAATGCGCCCTACCAGGTCGACGAGCGGAGGGTCCCGGCATCGGGTCTGAAGATGCGGTGCCCTAAGTGCGGCACCTCGTTCCAAGTCGAGCAACCCGACGACGCCCGGCGCACCGGACCGAGCCCGGTGCTCGGTGGCGTCTCGCCGCCGCCCGCGGCCGCGAGCACCGGCGGCGGTCCGCCTCCGCCTCCTGCGCGCGGCACCTTGGCCGGCGCCAAAACGATGGTCGGCGTCGCACCGTCCGCGCTCGGCATCAACCTGCCGCCACCCGTGCCGAAGCGCCCGCCGGCTCCGGCGCTCCCGACGACGGCCACCGCGCGGGCAGCCGAACCCACCGCGACGCCGGTCGGGCCCCCCGCCGCTCCGCCTCGTCCCGCGCCGCCCGGCCGTCCGCCGCCGCCGCGCCCGGCACCGCGAGCGGCCGAACCCGCTCCGACGGGCACGTCGGATCCGTATCTCAACACCGATCTGCCGTCGGTGAGCGCCGAACCTCCGCGCGCCGGGCGCGCCGAAGTCGACCTGCCCGCGCCCGCGCGACCGAAGCCCGCCGCGCCGCCCGCGCGACCTCCCGCGCCGCCCCCGCGCGCCGAAGCGCCGAAGCCCGCTCCGCCGCGCGCCCAAGACGACGATCTCCCCGCGATCCCGGTGCCGCGCGCACCCGACGCGATGGCGCTCGACGTCGATCTGCCCGCGGTCGTCGGTGCGCCGCCTCCGATGCCGGAAGCGGATTTGCCCGCGCCGGCGCGCCCTCGCGCGCCGAGCTTCAGTGATGCGATCGAGCCGGGCGGCGCCGGCGGGTCGCTCGATCTCGATCTGCCTTCGCCGCGCTCGTCACCGCTTGAGCTCGATCTGCCGGACGTGAGCGCCGGGGCGCGCGCTCCGAGCGCCGCTCCGCGCCCGGCCACGTTCGATCTCGACTTGCCGGACCTGCTCGAGGCCGGGCTGCCGCAAGCGCTCCCGGGAGGCGTGGGCCTGCCCGCGCGCCCGCCGTCGCGTACGGATTTGCCGGCGCTGTCAGCGGACGTTCCCGCCTCGCGCGGGGACGTGCCCGCCGTCGTTGCCGGCTTGCCGATGGCGAGCGCAGGGCTGCCGATGGCGAGTGCCGGTCTGCCGATGCCGAGCGCCGGCTTGCCGATGGTCGCGCCCGGTTTGCCGACGCCCGCCGCCGGTTTACCGACGCCCGCCGCCGGCCTGCCGCTGCGCGGCCCGGAGCGCTCCGCGGTGAGCAGCGGCGCGGCGCCCGGCTTCGGCGAGCTCGATTTCGAGCTCGGGCCCGCGCTCGGCCCCGCGGCACGCCCGAACGCGCACACGAGCGGCACCTTCGGCGAAATCGAGCTGCCGCCGGTGATACCGAGCGGTCGTCCCGTCGGTCCGAGTTCGCAGGGGAGCGCGGGAGCGCTCGATCCGCTCGAGGCCGATCCGTTCGGAGAAGCGCCGATCCCCTCGCAGCCGCGGCCGCAGCGTTCCGAGCCGCCGTTCAGCGGCGGCGGGGCCGTGATGCGCTCCGCCGGCGGCGGCACGAGCTACGGTGAAGTCAACCTCGAGGGTGATTCCGGCGGCGTCGACGTCGAGACTCCTCTCGCGGGCTCGGTCGCTCCGCGCGGCGAAGAAGACATGGAGTTCGGCGCCGTGCCGCAGGAGCGACCGCCCGCGGCCGCGGCGAACGCGCTCAAGCCGGGCATGCCGGCGATTCAGCCGAAGCAGCGCTCCCGCTGGCCCCTGCGTGTCTTCGGCGGGCTCTTGTTCTTGGCCGTCGCGGGCGGCTCGCTGACGTTCCTGCCCGCGCTCGGTCCGTACGGCGTTTTTTGGATCAGCGACAAGCTGCACGAGGGTGAATATCAGCGCTTGCTCGCCGACTCCGTCGCGGGCACGCGGCGCGCGTTCGGCCACGACGTGTTTCCCGACAGCCGGCGCGCGCTCGGGGCGCTCGACGGCGCGCGCGCGGAAGCGAAGCGCCTCGAGCCGCTCGCGGCGTACCTCGCCTTCGCCGGCTACTTGACCGAGCTCCGGTTCGGCCGCGATCCGGCGATTCACTCGCAAGGCGCGGTCATCATGGGCGCGCTGCTCGACCCGAACGCCGCGAACGCCGACTCGGCGCGCGCCGCGAACCGGGCCGTCGAAGGCGACGCGACGGCCGCGCTCGCCCCGGCGCAGGCACTCGCGCAAACGCGGCCGAGCGACGTCGATCTCGCCGTGCTCGTCGCCGAGATCGCGCTCAAAGCCGCGAGCCCCACCGCGGTCGCCGCGTGGGAAAAAGTCGAAAAGCTCGAGCCGAGCGCGCGCGCGGCCTACGGGCTCGCCCGCGCCCAATTCGCCGCGGGCAACGCCGCCGCCGCCGAAGCCGCCGCCAAGCTCGCGCTCAAGCGTAACCCCGCTCATTTCGGCGCACAGCTCCTGCTCGCGCGTCTCGGCTCGGCCGCGCCCGGCGGCGACGTGACGGCCGTCGCCAACATCGAAAAGCTCGTCGCCACGCCCGCTTCCGCGAGCCCCGAGGAGATCGTCGCGGCCGAGACGCTGCTCGGGGACATCCATCTCGCGCGCGGCCACGTCGCGCTCGCCGACAAGTCTTACGCCGCGGCGCTCAAGGTGAACCCGACCGCGGCGCCGGCGCTCGTCGGGCTCGGCGAAGCGCTGTTTCAAGCGGGACGCTACGGTGAGGCGCTCGCGCGCTTCGAGGCGGCTTCACAAACGGACCCGGGCTTTTTGCGTGCGCAGCTCGGCGCGGCCAAGAGCAAGCTGTCGCTCGATCGCATCGAGGACGCGACGCGAGCGCTCGCGGGGCTCTCGAAGGCGCAACCGAAGGATCCGGTGATTGCGTTCTGGTACGGGCGCGCGCTCGAGGCCGCCGGGGACGGCGATCGCGCGAACGCGGTGTACCACGCCGCGATCGACGCCGGGGCGCCGTCGCCCGAGCTCGTGAACGTCTACGTCGCGCTCGCGACGCTGCAAAATCAGCGCGGTCAGGCCGAGGACGCGCAGAAGACGCTCGCCGACGCGAAGAAGAAGCTGCCGGAATCGGCGCCCCTCCACCGCGCGCTCGGCCACCTCGCCCTCGATCAGAATCGCTTGCCCGAGGCGGTGAGCGAGCTCGGCCGCGCCCTCGAGCTCGACCCCGAGGATCTCACGGCCCGCTTCGAGCTCGGCGTGGCCCTGCGCCGGAGCCAGAAGTTCGACGACGCCACCAAGGTCTTCGACGAGGTCGCCGCGATCGACCACGATCACCCGGGGCTCGCGCTCGAGCGCGGGCTCATCTTCGAGGCGACCGGTCACGCGCCGGAGGCGCTCAAAGCCTACGAAGGCGCGCTCGCGAAGTCGCCGAACGACCCCGAGCTCATGCTGCGCGTCGGCTGCGGGGAAGTCGCGGCAGACCGCGCCGCCGACGCCGAGACGATCCTGCGCAAGGTGATCGCCCAACGCCCGAGTTCCGCGGAGACGAACTTCTGCCTCGGCCGCGCCCTGCTCGCGCAGGACAAAGTCGCCGACGCGCAGCGGCTCTTCGATCGCGCGACGGACCTCGATGCGAAGCGCGCGGAGTATCACCTTTATTCGGGCTGGGCCGCGAACGAGGCGAAGAACGTCGCCAAGGCGGACAAGGAGCTCGAAGCGGCGCTCGCGATCGACCCGTCGCTCGCCGACGCTTACTGGCAGCGCGGCGTCCTCCGCGAGCGCGGCGGCGCGGTGAAGGACGCGGTGGCCGACCTCACGCAGGCGCTGAAGTTGAACCCCGCCCGAGCCGAGGCGCGCGCCGAGCTCGCGGACACGTATCACGACCTCGGTCGCGAGCACGACGCGCTCGCCGAGTGGCAGAAGGCCGTCGTCGCGCAGCCCGACAACGCCGACTGGCGTTTCCGCTACGGCAAGCTCCTCGTCATCAACCAGATGAACGACGCCGGACGCGTCGAGCTCGAAAAGGCGATCGCCGGCGGCGAAAAAGCCGAGGAGCCTCCGCGCTGGCTCTGGGAGGCGCACCACTACTTGGCGAAGGCGCTCGGGCCGCGTCCGGAAGCGGTGAGCCACTGGGAGGCGTTCTTGCGGCTCGGTCCGAAGGACTCGCCGTACCGCGCCGAAGCGAAAGACGCGCTCGCGAAGCTCGGTCGGCCCTGGACCGGCGACTGAGCCACAAAACGCGAAAGGCCGGTGAGAACCGGCCTTTCGGCGTGTGCCGCGCGGTCGCGGCGTGCGTGTCGCGTCAGCTCGGCGGCGCGGGCGCGGGCGCCGGCGTCGCGGAGAAGTCGTACGTCCACGTCGCGATACCGTCACGCTTGTCCGGCGGATCGAGCTTGAGGCCCGTGAGTGAGTTCGTCACGCACGACGACACGTCGGCCGGAGCCGTCGTGCCCGCGGGGTCGAGCTTCACGTCCTTGATCGTGCCGGTTTCGGCCTCGACCGTGAACTGAACCGCCACGCGCCCCTGCAGGCTCTGGTTGTTCTTGAGACCCGCGTCGTAGCAGGCCTTGATGTCCCCGGCCTTGGTGTCGAGGACCTTCTGCGTCGCATCCCGATATTCCTCGGGGCTCCGCGCGTAAAACTGGCAGCCGGTGACACTGGCGAGCAGTGCGACCAGGCCGAACTTCAAACTTTTGTTTGCCATGGTTCGTACTCCTAGTGGACCTCGCGTGGTCACTTCTTCTTGTCGTCCTTCTTCATCGGCGGCTTCTTGGGCTCTTTCTTCTTGTCCGCGCCTTCGCCGCCCTTCTTCGCCTCGTTCGCCTCGGGCTCGGCGAGCTCCTTCTTCTCCTCGGAGGTCTTCTCTTCGAGGACCGTTTCCTTGCCGGTGGTGGCGTCGACCGAGACCTTCTTCTTGGTCACGTCCTGCTCGAGAATGTTGAACTCGACGCGTCGGTTCTTCTCGTGCAGGGCTTCGGCCTCTTCCTTCGACTTGCCCTTGACGGCCTTGTCGCTGTCATCGACGAGCGGCTTCTGCGAGCCGTAGCCTTTCGCCACGAGCTCCGTCGCCGGAACGCCGCCCTTGTCGACCAGGTACGTCATCACGGCGTGGGCGCGGTCGTCGGAGAGCTTCAGGTTGTGCTTCGCGTCGCCTTCGCTGCTCGCGTGACCTTCGATCCCGATCTTCTTGATGTGCGGGTTCTTCTTGATGACCGAGGCGATCTCGTCCATCAGCGCGAAGGACTCCGGGAGGATGGTCGCCTTGTTGTATTCGAACTGAATCTTTTCGGTGATCTCGATCTTGTTGTCGCGCACGATCACCTTCGGCGGCGGCTCGGGCGGCTTCGGGGGCGGAGGCGGTGGGGGCGGCGGTGGGGGCGGGAGATCGCCCGCGATCGATACCGGTCCTTTGCCGGAGAACACCGTGGTTCCGCCGCATGCGGCGAGAAGAGCAACGGAGGACGCCAAGAGGACGAGGGAAGCGGGCTTTCTGCCCGCGCCAAGGATCTTCATGGAATGGACTCCCCTTTTTGGGTGAGGGGCTCGTTTTGGCACCGTGCGACTCTCCGCGTCAATCCCCAAGTCTTGAAGCGAGACGCGGGCTTATGAGCCGGCCAGTAGGCCGATGCCACGATCGGAGCCTTCCAAGTCGCCCTCCCGCGACCGAACGACCGTTTTCGAACGAGCTCCCCACTTCGCCGACGGGACACCCGAAGCCGCCCCGCGAAAAGCTCTCAGTTCGCGCCCGGGCGGAGCACGGTCGCCCGCGCCGCCGCTCCCCAACACGAGAGCCGGCGAGCCCGGTGCAGTGTTCGGCTTGCGGCTAGCTCTCGATGAAACTCTTGAGCTGCTTCGACCGGCTCGGATGCCTGAGCTTCCGGAGCGCCTTCGCTTCGATCTGCCGGATGCGCTCGCGGGTCACCTCGAAGTCCTGTCCGACTTCCTCGAGCGTGTGGTCGCTCTTTTCGCCGATGCCGAAGCGCATGCGGAGCACCTTCTCTTCGCGCGGCGTGAGCGTCTTCAGCACCTTCCGCGTCTGCTCCGAGAGGTTCATGTTGATGACGGCGTCGGCCGGCGAGACCACGCTCTTGTCCTCGATGAAGTCGCCGAGGTGGCTGTCTTCCTCTTCGCCGATCGGCGTCTCGAGGCTGATCGGCTCCTTCGCGATCTTCAGGACCTTGCGCACCTTGTCGAGCGGCAGCTCCATCTTCTCGGCGATCTCTTCCGGCGTCGGCTCGCGCCCGTACTCCTGCACGAGGTAGCGCGAGGTGCGGATGAGCTTGTTGATCGTCTCGATCATGTGCACCGGAATGCGGATGGTGCGCGCCTGATCGGCGATCGCGCGCGTGATCGCCTGGCGGATCCACCACGTCGCGTAGGTGCTGAACTTGTAGCCGCGCTTGTACTCGAACTTGTCGACCGCCTTCATGAGGCCGATGTTGCCCTCCTGGATCAAGTCCAGGAACTGGAGGCCGCGGTTCGTGTACTTCTTCGCGATCGACACGACGAGGCGGAGGTTCGCCTCGACGAGCTCGGCCTTGGCCTTCTCCGCGTCGCGCTCGCCGGAGTGGAGCGCGCTGTAGGTCGCTCGCAGCGTCTCGACCGGCTGGCCGAGCTCTTCCTCGACCTTGCGGATCGCGCGCCGCGCCTCCGCGATCTCCTCGAGCACGTCCTTGAGCTGGTCGGGGCCGGCCCCGA
>DATJXW010000166.1:0-34708 GCA_035499895.1 Polyangiaceae bacterium
CAGCCCTTCGCCGGCGCGTTGCCCTTCGGCACCGTGATCGACAGGCACACGCTCTCGAGCGGCGGATCGGAGCGGACGACGATGCCGCCGCCGTCTCCCGCGTTCAGATACGGCTCTTTGCCGTCCGCGAACCCCGCTTGAAAAATCGGGAGCGGTACGAGCGCTTGATACTCGTCGTAATCGGCGGTGCCCGCGCCGCAATTGCGCGCTCCGTCGTGCTCGGGGCACGGCGAGACGGCGCCCTCCGCCGAGCACGTCACCCAGCCGCCCGGGAGCACCTTCGGCGCCGGCAGCTTGGCGATCGCGGCCGCCAGCGAAGCCATGGCGTCGCGCACGCCGCCGACCGTGAACACGCTGGCGTCGAGCACGCTCGCGGCGTCGATGTTCTGGGCGGCGAGGTAGGCGCGGAACGGCGCGTACGCCCCGTAGGCCGCGGCGAGCGCCGGATCGCTCGGGCCGTTCGCGTCGAGCAAGCTCACGAGGTTCGGCGGCGGCGTGACGGCCCCGCCGCCGACCGTTCGAATCGCGGTACTGAGGTAGACGGCGTAGGTGTGCCCCGGTAAGAGCGGCGCACCGTGCGGGCGGCGCACGCCGAGCCAGTTGTCGCAGACGTACTGGTTTCGCCCCGAGGAGTAGTACCAAAAGAGCCCCGCGGACGAGCCGAGTTCGGGCGCGTCCGGCGTCACGTCGACCCACGCGACCGCGCTCGAGTCCCGAATCGACGTGGAGTCGACGGGGCCCGAGAAGCGAAACGTCACGGTCGGCGACGCGCCCCAGCCCTGGTCGTTCGCGGCGAGCGCGTCGCGGTAGAGCTTCACCGCGTCCACGCCGAGCGCCCCCACGCCCGGCGTCGGAAAGTCCGACAAGTCGAGCCCCGTGCTCGAACGCCGCACGTCGTTCGGGAACGGCAGCCGAAAAAAGTCCCCCGCGAGCGCGCCGTCCGCGCCCGGCACCTCGAAGTACGCGCGCACGTCGTCTTTCGACGGCGCCTCGCAGTCGACGCCCTGGAAGACCGGAACCGGCGGCGGCGCGGGCCCGCAGCTGCCGGAGTCGCAGCCGAGCCCTTCGTAACAGTCACTGCTCGAGGTGCAGGAGCCGCCCGCGTCGGTGTCGCCCGCCGTCACGCACGTCTCGGAGAGCCCGATGAAGGCGCATTTGAGTCCCGCGGCGCAATCGGCGTCGAGCAGGCAGCCGTCGCCCGGCCCCGCGCTGCCCGCCGGGACGCAGGCGCCGCCCGCGCACTGCATGCCGTCCGCGCAGTCGGGCCCGACGCGGCACGGCTGCCGCGTGGTGCTTCCCCCGCTCGCGAGATCGCCGCCGGACCCGTTGCTCGCGCCCCCGAACGCGCCCGTCGCGCCCCCGCCGGCGCTCTCGGCCGAACCCGACGCGCACCCGGCGAGCCCCGCGACGAGCAGGAGCACGCCGACCGAGACACGACCACCGACGCCGGGCTCGACTGAGCACATCACTTCACAGCATACCGAGACTCCGAATCGGGCTCAATCCCACGCAGCCGTCACGCGCGTGGCCCTTCAGTCCCGAAGCTTGCCGGCAAATCGAGAAAGCCCTCGAGGCACAGGAAGTCGTAAAGCTCGTGACACACGACTTCGGCGCTCTCGCTGTACACGTGAGGATCGGAAAAGAAGCGCAAGGTCTCGTCGTGAAAATCGCTGCCGGACTGGGTCAGCCTGAGCACGAGCTCGTCCCCGCTGAAGTTCACCATCTGCTCCATGAACACGCGCTCCCACTGCTCGCGAAATGCGGGGAACGCGTCGGCGAGCACCTTGTAGCCCACGCTGTTTTCGCGCCGCGCCGTCTGGGCCGCGCGGATCGTATTTTTGGCCATGGTCTCGAGGCGGGGCGGCAAATAATCACGCAAGAATTCGGAGACGACGGCGGCGTACACGGTCATCACGCGGTTCAACTCCGGTGATCGCCGCGACAGAAACGCGACCTGGAGATCGCGCTCGGTCTTCGCCAAGAGGTCGACGCTGCCTTGCCGCACCTCGGCGCTCGCGTACTCGAAGCCTTCGAGCTCGGCACGGAGACGATTCTTGTAACGGGCGAGCAGGTAATAGACGCCTTGCTCGGCGTGGTGAATCGTCTTGTCCTTGTCGCCCTTCGACTTTTCGTGGAGCTCGCTCTCGAAGAAGAGCTTCGCGACGCGGCGTCCGAGCGGCTTCAGGATGCGAGAGGTGAACTGCGACTCGGACGAAAACACCTTGTGCAGGAGGAGCGACATCGAACGGACGTGCTGCGCCTCCATCTCGTCCGCGCTCTGGCGGCTGCCCGCGGCCGCCGTCGCCGCGGCCTGCATCGCCTTGATTTGCGCGACGACCTGCGCCGTGATCGCGTCGAGCTCGGCGTTGGTCTCCATTTCGCCCTTGTAATGAACGACGCGGGCTTGAACCTGCTCGTGCAAGAGACCGAGCGCCTGGAGTGTCAGCGCTTCCTTCTGATCGGCGCTCATGGGGCCCGGCCGCGACGCGCTCGCGGGGGGCGGCAGCGGCCGTCCGGCGGAGGCCGGCGTGCCCGACGGCGGCGGCGGGCGCCGCGGCGGAGGCTTGGGCGGAGCGGCGGTCACCGAACCACACGTTGACAGGTGAGCGGCCGCGCGTAAATGGTGTGGAGAATGCTCGAGCCAGAAAAGGTCCAGGCGCTCCTACTCACTGCGTTTCCGGGCGCCGACATCGATCTCGTGGACCTCACCGGCACGCGGGATCACTACCAGGCGCGCATCGTTTCGGATGCTTTTGCGGGCCGCTCGCTCGTCGAGCAACACCAGCTCGTCTATCGCGCGCTCGGCGACGCGATGAGCGGTCCGATCCACGCGCTGGCTCTCAAGACGTACACGCCCGAGGCGTGGGCGAAGGTTCAACCGAGGTAGAGATGGAAGACACGCTGCGCGATCGCATCAAGAACACCGTCGAGGGCAACAAGGTCGTGCTCTTCATGAAGGGCACGAAGAACTTCCCGCAATGCGGCTTCTCCGCGAAGGTGGTCGGGATTCTGAAGCAGGAAGGCGTCGAGTACCGCGACGTGAACATCCTCACCGATCAAGACCTGCGGCAGGGCTTGAAAGAATACTCCAACTGGCCGACCTTCCCGCAGCTCTACGTCGGCGGGAAGCTCGTCGGCGGCTGCGACATCGTCACGAGCCTGCACGAGACCGGCGAGCTCGCTTCGGTGCTCGGAAAGTAAGCCCGCTTGAGCCGGCCGCTCGTCCTCCTCGCGAACGACGACGGCTACCGCGCGCGCGGCCTCGGGCTCCTCGCGCAGGTGTTGAAGCACCGCGCCGACGTCGTGGTGTGCGCGCCGGAAGTCGAGCAGAGCGCGGCGAGCCACGCGTTGAGCCTCCACCGTCCGTTGCGCCTCTTCACGCACGGCGAGGGCGTTTTTTCGGTCGACGGCACGCCCGCCGATTGCGTGTACGTCGCCTTGCACGCCGAAACCCGCGTCTTGCCGCGCCGCCCGGACGTGGTCGTTTCGGGCGTGAACCACGGCGTGAATCTCGGCGACGACGTGTTCTACAGCGGTACCGTCGCCGCCGCGCGTGAAGGGGCGCTCAAGGGCATTCCGGCGCTCGCCCTTTCCGCGGCCCCCGACGCCGATCTCGAGGCCGCGGCCGAGCTCGGCGCCGACCTCACCCTCACCCTGGCCCGGCTCGGCACGGGCCCGGCGCTCATCAACGTGAACGTGCCGCGCGGCAAGCATTGGCCGCTCCGCGCGACGCGCCTCGGCCGCCGGATTTACCGCGACGAAGTCGAGTTTCGCCGCGATCCGCGCGGGCGCGAGTACCTCTGGATCGGCGGGCCCGGCGCCGAGCACGCGCCCGTCGCCGGCTCGGACACGGAGGCATTCGACGCCGGTGTCGTCGGCATTACCCCGCTCGTCCTCGACCTCTGGCACCGCGAAGCCCGCGCCGAGGCCGAGTCGCTTGCAGCCGCCGTTCGGCAGGGGCAATAAGTAGCGATGGCCGTGCGCAAGGGATCGTTCGCGAAGCCGAACAAGCCGGTGCTGGCGCGCCCGCTACCGACGCCGCGCGGCGTCGACGGCAAGAAGTCCTCGGCCACACCGAAGCTCGTTCCGCGCTCGGCGCCGCAGGAGCTCGAGCCGCTCCGCTACGTGCGGCAGTTCATCCGCGAGATCCCGGATTTTCCGCAGCCGGGCATCCTGTTTCGCGACATCACGCCGCTCCTCGCCGATCCGAAAGCGTTTCACATCGTGCTCGACGCCATCGCGCACCATTTCGTCGGTGAGCGCGTGGACGCCGTCGTCGGCGTCGAGTCACGCGGCTTCATCTTCGGCGGCGCGCTCGCGGCGCGCCTGAACGCGAGCTTCGTCCCCGTGCGGAAGCCGGGCAAGCTCCCCTACCGCACCGACAAAGTCTCCTACTCGCTCGAGTACGGCGAGGCCGAGCTCGAGATGCACCGCGATTCTTTGAAAGAGGGCAGCGCCGTGCTCGTGGTCGACGACCTCCTCGCGACGGGCGGAACGGCAGCCGCCGCCGGTGAGCTCGTGCATCGCCAGGGCGCGTTCGTGGTCGCCTACGCGTTCGTGATCGAGCTCTTGTCGCTCGGCGGGCGCGAGCGCCTCTTGCCGACGCCCGCGACCAGCATCGTCCAGTTCGAGTGACGCGGCAGGCGCGCAACCGGCGCGCTCGGCGGCCGATGTGACCTCGTCGGGTCGAAGCTCGCGGATTGTCCGCGGCCGGTCACCCGCAGAGGCACCATGATCCATTCGAAGCTCGCTCCCTTCATCGCGCTCGCGTTCGCGGCGCTCCCCGCTTGCGGCACCCCGCCGGGCAACGAGGCCGAAGCCGAAACGGCGACCAGCGCGGACGCGCTCGCTCGCAACGCGCTCACCCCCGCCGAGGAGAAAACGGCGCTCGCACTCATCGACGGCATCTGCGGCGACACCTGGTGCGACGGCGACTACGACTTTCGTTTCGACGCGCTCCGCTGCGGCACCGCGTCACGGAGCTGCGCGCTCACGCTCGAAATTCTGCCGCGCGAAGGCGTGGCGAGCGCGAAGGGCGACTACCACCGGACTTGCTTGACCGGCGATTTCGACGGCTTCGCCTCGCTCGTCGACACCGCGCCGAGCGGCTACCAGTCGCTCGATCAAGACTATTACTTCGCGCTGACCGACTGCATCTCGACGCTCGAAGCGAACCTCCCGCCGGCACCCGGCCCGTGCGCCTCCACGGCGCCGAGCGCGAAGGCGCCGTGACGCGCTTCAAAAGTCGTCGTCCGCGTCGCCGAGCTCGACGGCCATCGACACGATGGCCGTGTTTTGCCCGAACGAGCCGAGCGGACTGAACGGCGGGTTCGTCGAGCCGACGCGCGCGCTGTTGTCGATCGCCAGATAATATTGCCCGGGCGGGAGTGGGAAACGCTGGCGGAGCTCGGCGCCCGGGCTCAGCACGAACGTGGAAATGGGCGCTTCGGGCGGCGGACCGAGCGCCATGCCGTTTTGCAAGCCCTGCCGCCAGAGATCACCCGTGCCGCGACGGATCAGGAGCACGTCGACCGGAGGCCCCGTCACCGCGAGCCGCACGAAGAGCGCCTGATCGCTCTTGGCGACGGTGAGCGGGCCGGCGAAGTCGAGCTGGTCGGTGTGCACCTCGCTCGTCTCGTTCACGATCGCGTAGCGGCCCTTCGACGTGTTGAACGGCTGCGGCGGGCGCGCCGGCGGATTGAGGATGCCGAGCGCGAAGGCGTCCCCGTCGTCGGCGTGCACCACCGTGAATCCGGACGAGAGCTCACCCGAGACGATCTGGCTCCCGAAGCTGTTCACGAGGTAGCCCGCGGGGCCCTGAGCGGCCCAATTCACGAGCCGGTTCTCGACCGAAGTGACCTGAAACGTGGGTCCGAGCACGGTGCGCGCGGGCCGCGCGTAGATGTAGACCGCGTCGTCCGCGAGGTAAAAGTCCATCCGGTACTCGACGCTCGCCAACACGGTGAACGCGATGCGACCGGCGACCGGCGTCCATGCGAACCCGTTTCCCGCGAAGGAAAGCGTGACGGTCTGCGCGGAGTCGTTGATCGTCGTCTGGCAGCTCGTCGGAAAGAGACGGCCGATCGCGTTCGGATCGGGCGCGATGCGCAGCGCCGCGGAGCGCTGCAGCATTTCCGGGCACAGTCGCCCGGCACCGAAGTTCGAGAAGAGCCACCACCTGAGCGACGGGCTCGCGTTCACCGGCCCTTTGAAGAGTCCGCAGCCCCCGAGCAACAGCGTCGCGAAGAGCACGAGCGCGGCGACCGCGGCCGCACGCCGGCGCACGGTGCCCTCGCGTCGGCTCATGCGCGCCCCGCCGCGGCCTTGCCCGCCACGTCCGCGAGGGCCTCGATGAGCCCTTCGGCGTGGCCGAGCGCCGGCACGCGCGACCACTCGAGGCCGAGCTCGGCGGCCCACGCCCGCGCCTCGATGTCGAGATCGTAGAGCGTCTCGACGTGCTCGCTCAAAAAGCCGATCGGCGCGACGACGACGCGCCGCGCGCCGTCGCGCTTGGCGGCCTCGAGGGCGCTCTTCAACGTCGGACCGAGCCACTCGCCGCCGCCCTCGCCTTGACTCTGAAACGCGAGCTCGAACGGTTGCCCGAGCTCCTTGCCGATCGCGGCGGCCGAATCGCGCACCTGATCCGCATACGGATCGCCGCCGCGCAGCGCGACGAGCGGCAGGCTGTGCGCGGTGAGCACGAGCCGCGCCGGCGACGCGAGGTGCGGGCGGATCGCCTGCGCGTGCGCGCGCACGAAGTGCGAACTTTGCCCCCAAGGTGGGACGACGGTGAGCGTCGGCGGCTTGCGTCGCTCCTCGAGCAAATGCGCGCGCGCGGCTTCGGCGGCGGCCGCGTAAACGTGAACGCTGAAAGGCGCGAGCGGCAACAACACGACGTGCTCGCTTCCGCGCTCTTCCGCACGCCTGAGCGCGTCCTCGAGCGTCGGCTCCGCGAGCCGCATGCCGACGAAGACGGGCACGCCGAGTCGTCGCTCGAGGAGCATCGCTTGCTCCTCCGTCACTCTGAGGAGTGGCGAGCCGCCGATGAGCGCGTAGCGGCGCCGCGTTTCGGCGAGGAGCTCGGGCGGCACCGGTCTGCCGGCGCGGATGCGCAGCAGAAAGCGTGGGAGCTCGTCGAGGTCTGCGACCGTTCCGTGCGCCGTGAGAAGAACGGCGGTGCGCGCGGGCATTGTCATGAGACTGAAGTCCGGACTCTCTCTTCCGAGCTGCCTGTGGGTCAATCCTACGAGAATGCCGAGGCGAAATGCGCCCGATTCCACTCTCAGTGTGACGGACCGCCTCGATCACTAAGAAAGCTCCGGTGCGCGCCCCGATGACTTGGGCTAGTACTGATGAGCGGCTTCGGGGTGGGCTTCGCGTGACTAACGGTCGAGCGAAAGGTGAAGTTCTTTGCTGGCCCACCCCTTGCCTTATGCTGATTGAATCGAAGCCGGAGTTGAGGTAGGTCTGAGACGCTGGGCGTCCTACATGAGCACACCTGTTCATCAGACGACCCGATCGCGCGGCGCTCGCCCGTGGGGGCGCTCCGTGTCGGCGAGCGAGGACTTGGCGTGATGGAGCGCGCGCCCGGCGTCGTCGTCGCGAACCGGTACCGCTTGTCCCGCCAGCTCGGGGTCGGCGGCATGGGGACCGTGTGGCTCGCCGACGACCTCTTGCTCGATTCGCGCTGTGCCCTGAAGCTCATCGACGACGACAAGGCGCAAAGCAGCGAGGTGCGCGTGCGGTTCGAGCGCGAGGCCAAGGTCGCCGCGCAGCTCCGCGGCGCCCACGTGGTCGACGTGTTCGAGCACGGCGAGTGGGAAGGCACGCCCTTCATCGCCATGGAGTACCTCGAGGGCGAGGACCTCGGGACGCGGCTCGATCGCGAGGTCGTGATCGACGCCGCCACGACGTACCGCATCGCGGCGCACGTCGCGCGCGCCCTCGCCCGCGCGCACGCGTTCGGCATCGTTCACCGCGATCTCAAGCCCGAAAACATCTTCCTCGTCCAGGGGGACGACGGGGAAATGGCCAAAGTCGTGGACTTCGGCATCGCCAAGCACGACGCGTACTCGCTCCGCGACAAGACGACGAAGACGGGCTCGTTCCTCGGCACGCCGTACTACGTGAGCCCCGAGCAGGCGCGCGGCAAGCAGACCGACCACCGTTCCGACTTGTGGTCGCTCGCCGTGATCGTCTTTCAGTGCATGACGGGCCGGCCGCCGTTCGAGAGCGAGGCGCTCGGCGAGCTCATGGGGCTCATCCTGTACGAAGATTTGCCGAAGCCGAGCGACGTGCGTCCGGGTTTGCCGCCGGCCTTCGACGTCTGGTGGGAGCACGCGGCGAAGCGCGACCGCGAGGAACGCTTTCAGTCCGCTAAAGACTTCGCCGATTCGCTCGCCGAAGCGCTCGAGCAACCGGTGGTGCTCGCCGTGCCGAGCCTCTCGCCGCGCTCGAGCCTTATGATCGAGGGCACGGGCGATCCGCTCGGTGAGGATTTGCGCGAGACGGGAGCCCCGCTCTCGCGCACGCGGCATTCGTCCGCACCGCGGCTGAGCCTCGCGACCGCGCTCATCCGGCACCCGCGGCACTGGCGCGCCGCGCTGAGCGGCATTCCGCGGAAATACATCGCGACGGCCGCGATTGCCGTCGGTGTGCTCGGCGGGGGCCTGCTCACCCTGCTCGTCGGTCAATCCCACCAGGCGAGCCCGCCGACGCCCATCGCCCAAGCGCCGACCGCTCGCGCCGCGGCGACGGCTCCGGCGCCGCAAGTCGAAGTCGTGGGCCCGGCGAGTGAACCGTCGAGCGCGCCGAGCGCCTCGACGACCGCGTCGAACCCCGCCGAGCGCGAAGCGACGGAGCCGCGCAGCTCGACGAGCACGCACGGCTCGTCGGCCTCGACGGTCCGCCGGAGCCCGCGCCCGACCATCGTGAAGAAGCTGCCGAAGCGCGACTACGGCATCTGAGCGCAGGTCGCCATGTTGTCGCTCGACACGCTGCACCCGCCCGGGCACGTGGCGACGACCGGCGACGCGGTGCCGTCCGCGCTGCAGAGGTGCAGGTTCCCGTAGCCGTCGCACGTGTACACGAGCGCCTGGCAGGCGTCGCACGTCGGCTGGGCGGCGACGACCGCGGAGTCCGCGTCGCAGAACGTCCCGGGCGGACAGGTGCGGAAATCGTCCCAGGCGTCGCGCCCGTCGCTGCACGTCTTCAGGTTCTGGTCGCTCACCCCGCACATGAAGTTGCCGAGCGTGCCGCCGCAGATCGGGGGATTGCACTGTCGCATCGTCGCGTCGCAGAGCGCGGCGGTCGCGCAGCGGTTCTGGGTTTCCCAGCTGCCCGTCTTACAGAGCTCGAGCAGCGCGCCGTCGCAGCGGTACGCGCCGGCCGTGCACGGCCCGTGACAGCCGTCGGGATCGCACGACTGGCCCGCCGCGCACGTCTGATCGTCGACCCAATGCGTGAGATCGCCGCTGCACGTCTGGTGCACCTGGCCGAGACACCGCACCTCGCCGCTCGCGCAGGCCGGCGGCACGCAGGCGCTCGTTTCTTCGCTGCAGAGCGCGCTGTTCGAACAGGCGTCGCGCACCGTCCAGCGCCGGTCGTTACCGCACTCTTCGAGCGCGGTGAGGCCGGCCGTCGTGTCGCAGCGCGTGGCGCCCGGCACGCTGCAGTCGGAGGGATCGCACGTCTTGTTGCCGGCGTCGCAGAGCTC
Organism: Polyangiaceae bacterium; assembly: GCA_035499895.1. Lineage (GTDB taxonomy): Bacteria > Myxococcota_A > Polyangia > Polyangiales > Polyangiaceae > PMG-095. The sequence goes on from DATJXW010000166.1 coordinate 9,716, forward strand.
GGGCGCGTCGCACGTCTTCGACTTGGCGAAGCCGTTCGCGCCGCAGACCCAGAGCTCGCTGCCGCTGCACGCGGCGTCGCCCGGTGAACAGGGAGTGCAGTCGCCGGTGAGCGGATTGCAACTCGACGCGTCGTCGCAATAGGTGAGCGCTTCCCAGCCCGTTTCGTCGTCGAGGCAGTGTTCGAGCGTCGCGCCGTCGCAGGCGAAGGTCCCGGCGAGGCATACGGGCGGCACGCAGGTGCCGAGGCCGCCCGCGCGCGCTTGGGCGTCGGCCTTCGACGCGTCGCAGAGATCGTTGCTGCCGCAGCGATCGACGAGCACGAGGGCGTCACGACCGGCGGAACAGCGCAGCAGCCGATTGCCGTCGCAGACGTGGCCGCCCGGCGTGTCGCACGCGGGCATGATGCAGCCGCCCGTGCTGCGGTCGCCGCTCACGCTGCAGAGCTCGGGGCTCGCGCACGGTCCGGAGGTGGCCGGCGTCCAGCGAAGGTTCGGGCCGCAGCTCTCGAGCGTCGCGCCGTTGCAGGCCCACTCGCCGGGAGAGCAAGGGCGGCACGCCGCCGACGTGGGATCGCAGTGGTCCGCGTCCGTGCAGGTCGCGACGGGCGTCCACGACTTGCGATCGTCCGAGCAGCGCTGGAGCGTCGCGCCGTTGCACATGAAGGTGTCGGGCTCGCACGTGTCGCCGAAGGCGGTGGGGGCCTTCTGTTGATCGGGTTCGATGGTGAAATCCCCGAACATGAGCTGGCACCCCGAAAGCGCCAGCAAAAGCGCGGCGCCGATCGCAGCCCGCAGGCGTGGCGCCCCCGAGCCCAACTCAGAACCTTCCCGCCATGCCGATCTCGCTCGGGCCGACGACGGGCCAGAGCGTCGCCCGCTGTGACGCGTGTTCGGTGGCGGCGTCCGTCAGGAGCAAGACGAGCCCGGTCGCCGCGCCGCCCACGCCGAGCCCGAAGCCGACGCCGGCGAGCGTGCCGAGCGTGTGATAGCGGTTCAGATCCGAGGTGTCGCGGTGCGTCTCGGCGTCGTCCGCCGGATGGCAGGTGCCGGTCGGGCACTCCCGCTGTAGCGTCGAGTGGATGTTGAGCGCCAGCACGCCCGTGACGGTGCCGAGCACGACGCCCGCGCCGCCCACCCCGAACGCGACCCACGCCGGCGTGCGCGAGACGTGGAGCGGCTTCTCGTTCGCCCGCGAGCGATCGCTCGTCGCGGGGGAGAGCGGGTGCGGCGAGGCGGAGCGCTCGAGCACGAGCGTGACCACTTGTTCCTGGCCTTCGCGCAACGTGACGGTCTGCGAGGCCGGCTCGAAGCCGTCGGCGATGGCTCGCACCGTGCGCTTGCCGGGATCGGCCGCGCGGCGTGCGCCGATCGCGCCCTCGGGCACGTCGTCACCGTCGATCGTCACCTGAGGGTCGAGCGGGCCCATGACGTGAATCACGATCCACGCGAGCCTGGGTTCGAGATCCGCGGATTCCCTCTGCGCGTCGTCGACCGCTTGCTTCCACGACGACGGCGAGCCTTTGGGCACACCCTCGCGGATGATGAGCTCGTAGCGCTCGTACGCTTCCACGTAGCGGCCGAGGCCGATCAGGGCGCGCGCGAGATCGACGCCGATGGTCGGCGCGTGGACCAGGGAGTCGGCGTGACGGAACCGGTCGACGGCCGTCGCGTAATCTTTGCGCTCGAGCGCGTCGTAACCTTCGCTCGCGAGCGAGCGCGCCGAGGTCCGATCGGCCTCCGTCGGCTCCGCGTGCGCGACGCCGCCGACCGCGAGGGTCCCCGCGAGCGCGAGCGCGGTGAACGACGACGACGCCAAGCCACGGCCAAGGATCACTACAAAACCGCGTACTCCTCGGCCGCTTCCGGCGCAAGCGGACTCTCTTTAGCAATGCGGGGCGGAGCGCTATGGGGCGCTAAAGACACACTCGGCGGGGCTTCCCGTCGTCGGCTGGATGTTCGCCGAATCGGTGTAGTACACGCTCGAAAAGTCGGGACCCCAGCACTCGACGGCGTTCACCGCGTCGAGCCCGGCGGCCGGAAGGTCACCTCCGGAAATACCGATGTCGGCGCGGCCCGCTCCGGTCGCTTGCCAGCGACTGACGAGCGTCACGTCCTCGAGCGCGGTCGTGTGGCTCGGATCGATGTCGGTGTGCGCGGTCAGATCGATTTCACCCGTGTGATCGACGTGAGCGAACGACGTGATGTCGAGCGACGCCTGCCCCGCCGGGCTCACCGTCGCAGTGATCGTGCGCGGGAGCGCGTCGGGGACCTGTCCGACGTTCGCCGGCAGGTCATGGACGATGGTGACGGTGCCCGAGTCGTTCTCGTGCCGGCTCGGATCGAGCGTCTTCGCGTTGTCGAGGTTCAGCACGAATTGCCCCTGGCCGTGGAGCCCGCTCGCGAGGCTGTAGCCGTCGCCGTCGAGCACGTTCAGGTAGTCGCCGCCCGACTTTTCCTGGCCGGCGAGCACGTAGCGGAAGTGATGGTCGCCGATGCGGGTGACCGTGAGGCGGTAACGGGCGGGATCGAGCGAGTCGCCGTCGTAGGGGCCGAAGACGGCGTGGTCGGCGTCGAGCTCGCTCGGGTCGGTGTGCACGACCACCCACACCGACACCAGCACCACGGCGGTGACCGCGTTCACACCATCGCGCACATCACGCGTGAACGAATACCAATACGCCGGCGTACTGGTAGCGCCGTCCGCCAGCGTTCCACGCGTTCCGGCCGCGGTGCTCATGTCGGCCTGCATGCTGTCGGGGCCGTCCACGTTCACGCTTCCCTGCTCCGGCAACGCCTCCTGAAACTCGTTGGTCTCGGCCTTTTGCAGGCTGCAGGCCGGAAGGCCCGTTGAAGCGAGGACGAAAGCGAGCGGCGCGGCATATCGAAGCTTCGGCATGTGTCGTTAACTCCTTCTGCGCCCTGCTTTTGAAAGAACCGGGCCAGCCTGCATCGAACCGGCAAAGCGCATGAAACAGCCGTCCCCGCCGAGCCCCGAACGGAGATCATGAACTCGGGTTCTCTTCTTGCCCGGGTCCCCGAGTTCGCACCATGCTCCGTGGTGGGGGCAGGACCTGCTACCCTGCCGGCGAGGCTAGGACGCTTCCATCCCTCCTCTCGGAATAACTGAGCATGCGTCGACCGAACCCTGGTGAAGCGCTGGCTTCGCTCCTCTCGCTCTCCGAGAGCAGCGAGCGGCGCGCGAGCTTTCGCCAGGCGATCACGGCGCTCGGGCAGAGCGGCAGCGCTTACGGGCCGCCGCCCCTCGACGGCGTCGACCCGGAGATCCTCGGCCGCGCGGCGCAGCTCGCCATCGACAGCGGGCTCGTCGACGATCTCGGCTGGCTCGCTCCGGGCCCCGGCGCGGTCGCGCTCTACGAAATCATGGCCGCCCTGCCGTCGGGCCGGGCGCGGCGCGAGCTCGGCCGTCGCGTGTTTGCCCGTGTCTACGAGGGGACGGCGGCGACCTTCGCGATCGTCGCGGCACGCATGGCGCTCGGCTCCGGCCGCACGTTCGAGGCCGCGGCCGTTCGGGCGCGCATCGGGCTCGTGCTCGACATGCCGGCCGGCGCGGGCGTAAACCCCGATCCGCTCGCGCTCACGCTGACGACCGCGCGCGAGCTCCGCAACACGTGGCTGCTTTCGGCGCGCACCGGCACGCTGCACGAGCGCCGGCTCGCCGCGAAAATCCTCGAGCATGCCGCGCGCGAGGCGGCCGCCCGCGCTCACCTCGGCGATCCGCACCCGATGCTCCAGCTCCTGCAGGGCGAGATCCGCGACGTCTACGAGCAGCTCCTCGCCGATCGCGAGCCGCTCGTCTGGCGCCACGCGGCCACGGCGCGCGGCCTGCTTTCCGTCGTCGCGCCGGCCTTCCAGGCCGAAATCGAGACGGGCCTCGACGAAGCGCTCACCCCGACGCAATGGCGGCGAGCCGCGGTGTCGCTCGTGGCTTCGATTCCCGCCGATCCGGAGCAGACCATCCGCGCCTGCCGGCGGGTGCTCGAGGGCACGCTCGGTAAGCGTGACCCCGGCATCGCGGCGACGATGGTGCTCGGCTTGCCGCGCGTCATCGAAGCCGAACCCGAAGCCGCCGAGCAGCTGCTCGAGCTCGTGGCCTCGACGCGGCGCCCCGACGTGGCCGAAGCCGTCGCCGCGCTGCTCGGCGACCTCACGAGCCCGACCTTCGGTCGCGTCGCGGCGCAGAAGCTCCGGGCGACGCTCGCGTCGCGCGCCGAAGGCTCCGGTTCGGTGCTCCGCACCATCGCCGATCGCTCGCTCCGCCTGCTCGACGGCGACTCGCTCGAGGACGAAGACGATCTCGTCGGTGCGCTCCGCCGGGCTATGATCGAGTTCGAGAATACGGGGGCGCGCGCCGCGTTCGACCTCGCGCAAAAGGCGGCCGGCAAGCTCCACCACGCGCTCGACTTCCTCGAGAACCAGGACGCGCACGACGAGCAGGTCCAGCCGTATCTCCTCGGCGCGCTGAGCGACGTCGATGCCTGCGCGCTCGAACGGCCGCGCCTCGCGCACCTCCTGCAGCTCGGACGCCGCCCCGGGGACACCGATCAGAGCGTGCCCGAGCTCGATCGGCTCTACGAGCGGCTCGGACGCTGGCTCGTGGACGCCGAGGCGAGCGCCGCCGGAGCGCGCGATTCGAAATCGGCGGGCCTGGCCGAGCAGCGTCACCTGAAGGCGCTCTTGCACCTGGTCGACGTCGAATCGGCGCGGAGCGAAGACGATTCGAGCATTCGCGAGCGGGTGCGGCGCACGGTGCAGGTGATGGTGCGACGCGTGGTCGAGAGCCCGGGTCAGCTCGTGCACCGCATCGCCTGCGCGACGCTCGCTCGCGCGTGCGATGCCGCCGTGCGCGAGGGCGTGTGCGAGCCGAGCGATCTCCTGCTCACGCTGATGCACGGCGTCCAGAGTCCGGAGAGCTTCGAAACGCTGGCGGAGGCGTCGACGAACCTCGACGTGTCGAGCGCGATCGGCGCGTACGCGAAGTTCATCGGCGCGCGCGAGGCGCCCGAGAGCCTCTCGGTGCCGCAGCACGCCGCGCTCGCGGCCGCCGAGCGCGTGATCGATCTGAGCCACGGCGTCGGCGCCGGCGGCAGTTACCGGAGCGAGGCGCTCCGCCGCCTGATCCTGAAGCTCGGCCGTTGCCTCGAAGCCGTCGCCCAGGCGCGCGGCCAATCCGAGCTCGTCGACGTCGCTGGCTCGGGAGTGCAGACGCTCGAGGAGCTGCAGAACGCCGCGGCGGCGCTGCGTCGCTTGATCGCGAGCGCCAACCGGCGCGTCCTCGGCCCCGATCCGGACGAAATCGCGATCGTGGCGGAAGTGCCGCCGCTCTCGGCGCTCGTCGAACGCGCGGTGAGCTCCGGCGTGCCGCCGAACTCGAACCAGCTCGCGATGGCCATTTCCGAGATCGCCGCGGATCTACCGGCCGCGCTCGTCGAGGCGCTGCGGCAGGCGCTCGCCGGCATCGAGCGTCTGCCCGTGGCCGCGAGCTCCGACGTGCACGCGATTCCTCTCGAGCGCCGCCGCGAAAACCTGCCCGATTGGCTCTTACCGAGCCGCACGATCGGCGCGTTTTACGTCGTGCGCGCGCTCGGCAGCGGCGGCGCCGCGTCCGTGTTCATCGCCCGCCGCGTCGAAGAGCGCTCGAACCCCGACGGCGAAGGTTTCGCGCTCAAAGTCCCCGACTACGATCCGACCACGGCGCGCAGCCTGACCGAGCAACAATTCCTCCAGCTCTTCCGCGAAGAAGCCGGCGCGCTCCTCTCCCTGCCCCATCATCCCAATCTCGCGCGCTTCGTCACGTTCGATCTCGCCGCGCGCCCGAAGCCGATCCTCGTGATGGAGCTCATTCGCGGGCTCTCGATGGACCGCTTGATCCGGAGCCGCGCGCTCACGATGGACAAGGCGTTCCGTTACCTCGACGGCATCGCGGCCGGACTCGACACGATGCACGGCGTCGGCGTCGGCCACCTCGATCTCAAACCGTCGAACGTCATCATGCGCGACGGTGAGACCCCCGTGCTCGTGGACTTCGGGTTGAGCGGGCGCCACCTCCGGCCGGGCTGCGGCACGCTCGAGTTTTGCGCGCCGGAGGTGCTCGGCATCCACGATCCGTCGTTCAAGCCGTCTCCGCAGGGCGCCGACATCTACGCGTTCGGTTGCCTCGCGTACGAGCTCTTGGCGGCTGAAACGCTGTTTCAGGCCGACGGCGAGACCGCCATCCTCTCGCTCCACGTCCAGCACGACGGCTGGCCGGAGCGCGTCGCGCGGCTCGGCCGTGACAGCATCCTCTCGGATCTCGGAAAATTCATCGCGTCGTGCTTGCGGCGCGATCCGCGGCAGCGACCGACGGCGGCGCAGGTGCGCGCCGGCTTGGTTCCGCTCGCGCGCAAGTACAATCAGGTCCAATGGCCCTTGCCGCTTCCGGCCGCTCGCGCGCAGCGCGCCAGCTGAGCCTCCTCGCGTTCCTCGCCGTCGCGTGTCACGACGACGCCGCTTCGAGCAACCTCGATCTGCTGCTGCCCGACGGCGTCGGCAGGCGCGTCGAGCTCGTGCCGAAAACGGCTTTCGCCGAGTACGTCGAGCTGCCGGAGCTCCGCCGTGAGCTCCGCATCACGCTCGCGAGTTACGTCCTCTCGTGCGACCGCTACGTCGCGCCGGGCCCGAACGACGTGCTCTTCACGCTGACGCTCGACGCGCCCGCCGCCGAGCCGTTTCACCCCGGCACCTACCCGCTCGAGAGCGCCGACGCGCCGGACGCCGGCCCCACGGCGCGCGCGAAGGCGTTCGCGGTGGCCCGTCAAGGCGAACGCGGCTTCGTTTTCCCGAACGGCGGCGCGGTCGAGCTCCGGAGCGTCGATCTCGGGCCCGCCGGCCAGGTGAGCGGCGTCCTGGCGCTGGAATTTCCGGGAGACGGCACGCGGCCGGCGGCCGGCGCCCACGGGAAGTTCGAAGCCCACCTGTGTCACGGTGAGTGAGTCGTGATAGCAAGACGCCCGCATGCGTCTCGCCCTCGCGCCGTGGCTCGCCGTCGCCCTGGCCACCACTGCGTGCCACGGCAAGAAGAGCACGCCCGTGAGCCCGGGCAACACCGTGCTCGAGATCACCGAGCTCCTGCCGCGCGACAACGACGTCTGGCTCGCGCCGCGCGAGGCGGATCCCGTCACGGGCGACGACGGCTATCCGGGCGATCCGGGACCCGTCACGATCGGCTGCGACCTCAGGCTCGGGGTACAAGCGACGGTCGAGAATTTTTATCTGCGCGCGCCGGACGCGTGCGCCGGCAACATCCAATGCGGAGTATTGCTCGTCGAGCTTCTCCGGAGTGACTCCGCGACCGTCGTGGCGAGCGGGCGCGCGGCCACGACGAGCGTCGTGCTCGATCTGTGCGGCCTTGCGGCGACGGACGAAGGCGTTCCGGGATCCTACGTGCTGCGACCGAGCCTCGTGCTTCCGGACGGCTCGACGTACGCTTCGCCGTACGCCTTCACGCCCGAGGACGTGGACGTGACGCTCGCCGAGGACGCGTGCAACGGACTCCCGCCGAGGTGCTCAGGTGGTTCGACTGCCGGGAACTTCCCGGAAGAAACCGGCGGCGCCCCGAACGAGACCAGCGCGGGCGGCGCCGGGGGCACGAGCGAGACGAGCGCGGGCGGCGCGAACGACGGGCAGAATCCCTGATCCGCTCCCCGCGCGCGTTCACGCGTGAATGAACACGACGGTGCCGGTGAGTGCCTTGAGCACGCCGTGCCAGCCGACGGGGAGCGCCGGCTCCGTGAAGAAAAACAGCCGCCGCGCGTCTTCGGGCGCGAGGTTGATGCAGCCGTGGCTCTTCGGCGTGCCGAAGCGGTCGTGCCAGTACGCGCCGTGGAGCGCGTAGCCTTTCTCGAAGTACTGCACGTAGGGCACGTCGCGTAGCTCGAATTCTTCGCCGACCTCGTCCGAGCTCATCGTGGCCGAGACGTGCTTCGTGTGGATGCGGAAGATGCCGCGCTTGGTCGCCGTGGAGCTGTCCGAATCACCGAGTCCGGCCTCGCCGCTCGAAACGAGCGTCGCAAAAATCGGTTTTTCGCCGTCGTAGGCGACGAGCGTCTGCTTGCTCACGTTCACGTCGAGCCAGCGCTCGCCGTTCTTGCCCCACGCGGGCATGCGTCGCGCCGGGTCGATGCGCGACGCGTCTTGATCGCTGAGCCACCGGCCGTCGCTCGTCTCGTCGTGGAGGCGGCCGTGGAAGAATTGGCGCTTCCCGCTCAGCGCGATGGCGGCGCGAAACGGCGCCGGCCCGTCGTCTTCCAGGCGATTTCCGCGTGGATCGAAGCGCCAAAAGCGCGCTCCGTCGTGCCGCACGAACGCGAACGGCAGCGTCACGTCCTTGCCGATCTCGACGCCGTGGAAATCGGAGCCGCGGATCGGACGCAAGCGGTCGGTCGGGAGCACGCTGAGATCGGTGGCGAGGCCGTAACGTCGCCCCTCGAAGAGCAACGTGGACAGGAACGAGTAGCCGACCTTCGGTCGCATCTTGCCCGCGACGAGGTCCGAGCTCGTGTCGGTGCCCGTCTCGGTGAAGCGCGGGAAGCCGCCCTTCAGCAAAAGCTCGGGCGCGGCGTCGCTCGTCTTCGCGGTCCATGCGGTCGCGGGATCGGGCGCCACTCCGGGCCGGCCGAGCCAAAGATCCTGGCCGTAAGCGGCGCCGATCTCGCCGCTCGCGTGGAGCCACGCCGGCATGCGTTCGGCGAGGTCCGGCTCCGCCTCCGCGAGCTCCCGAGCGGTCGGAAGGCGCGTGTAAACCGGGCCCGGATTGCGCACCGTGCCGTAGATGAACGGCAACTTGCGCTCGAAGCTCGCGGGCGCGGAGGCGCTCAGCACCACGGCCGGATCGCGTGGGTCGAGCGTCGCCGTCGGTCCGACGCAGACGAACCCTTCGGGCTCGACCGGGCGCCAACCGCCGGCACAGCCGTCGCCCGGAACGGCGGCGCCCGCGGGCAACGAGCTCCCGGCGCGCAAGTACCCGAGCCTGTCGGCGCTCGCCGACGGTCGGGCAAAAATCCACGCATGCAGCGCTTTGGCGTAAACGCGCGGCCCGCTCGTCTCCGTCACGGGAGGCGCATGAAACCGCCCATCGAGCGTCACACGATCGCGCTCCGTGGCGCGCACGGTCGTCTTGGGGGCCGCGGGCGCGGCGCTGCTGGCCGCTGCGAGCGGCTCGAGTCGCACCGCGGGCGGGGCTCCGTCCTGGGTGCGACCACAGCCGGCCGCGGCCGCAATCAACGCAAGAAAGCTCGAGGTTTTTCCCAGAGCCACGCTTCCTTATCCTGAGCCTGCGACCATCTGGCCAAGAAAGCGACCCGGCTCGAAATCTGGTGGTAGGGTCCGCGCCGTCGACGGCCCGCTGGCCGCAAGAACACGCCCCGATGCTCACGCTCGATCGAAAACAGCAGCCGCTGGCTCTGTGCGAGCGCCGGCGCTTCGAGCCACCGTTTCTGGCGGGGATCCTCTTCGCTGCGCTTGCGCTCGTGCCGCTCGGCGCGAGCGCGCCCTTCACGCCGATGCGCGTGCTCGGTCTGTCGGCGCTGCTCGCTGCCGCACTCGGGCTCGGCCTGCTCGGGCGCCCGCGTACGCGGCGGCGTCCGTTGCCGAGCCGCACGCCTGGGCCGCGCGAGCGTTACGTCGGGCTCGTGCTCGAGGGTGCGGCGTTGCCGCCGACGTACCGGGCCGTGCTCGTGCTCGCCGACGGAACGCGCCGGCCCGTGCTCGAACGCGACGAACCGGCCGGCGTCCTCGAAGACGCCGCGCTGCTCGCTCGCGAACTCGGCGTTGCGATCACGGCGGGCTGGGGCCTCGACGAGCGGACCCTCGCGACGTTGACGCACCCGCACGAACACGCGGGGCCGCGCTGGAGGAGCGACGGCGCGTTTCGATTCGACTCGCCGCCGCTCGCCGGTCAGCGCAACGCCGCGTGGACCACGTTGTGGGCGTCGGCGTTCGTGCTCGTCGCGACGATCGCGATGTCGGACACCGCGCGCGCGCGTGTCACGCCCGGCCTGCTTTCGATCACGCTGCCGACGCTCAGCGTGCTGCTCGTGTTGGTGGTGTGGCTGTGGCTCCTCGGCTTGCGCGGCGAGCTCGAGCTCGATGCGACGGGCGTCACGCGCCGAACGCACTGGTTTCGCGTCGCGCTCGGCCCCGCACGGCGTGTCGAAATGCCGGTCGTCGCCGCGGCGTTCGTGGCCCCCGAAGGGGCGGAGGTCGGTCACCTCGTCGTCTCGGACGGCGTGAAGCTCGTAGCCTTCCCGCTTCGAGGCGGAACGCAACAACTCGCGCGCCTGCGTGACGCACTCGCCCGCGAGCGCACGAACCGCGCGGCCGAATGACGCGCCCTGCGGCGCGGGAGTTTCTGATAACGTGGCGGGCGCGATGGAGCCGATCACGCGTGGAGTCTCGGTTGCTCTCGCCGTCGTCACGCTGGCAGCGCTCGTCGCCGCTCAGCCTCGCCTCGCCGAGCGCATGCAGCATCGACAGGGTCCAGCGCCTGCGGGCTCCGCGCACTGGCCGCGCAGCGGGCAGGACGACCTCGCCGAGCAGTTTCGAAAACGGCGTCCGAAACCCGCAGAGCTCCAGGCGAAGCTCAGCGAGCTCCGTGCGAGCGCGGGCGCCCGGCGCGACGCGCACCGCGCCGAGCTCCGGAGCGAGTTCGGTGACGCGGCGCTCGCGCGCAAGGATTTTCAAGCCGAGCTCGGCAAGCACGCGCGCCGTCTCGCCTTCCTGAGCCGCGCGAAGCTCGTCGCGACCACGGAGCTCGACGAACCGAAACGAAGCGCCACGCTCACGCGTATCGACCAGCTGTTGGCGAAGGAAAATACACGCCACGACGGCGCGGTGCAGAAGCTCAAGGCATCGTCGGTCCCCGGCGCGCTTACGCCGGCGGCGCCCGCCGGGAGCGTGCCTTGAGAGCGCTCGTCGTCGCGACGGCTCTATTCACATTCCTCGGTTGCTCGAAGCCCGAACCGCCGCCGCCCGCCGCCACCGCCACGCCGAGCGCCGCGCCAGCGCCCGCGACGTCCTCCGCCGCTCCGAGCGCGACGGGCGCACCGAGCGCCGCGCCGAGTGCGTCCGCGTCGCCGTCGGCCGCCGCGAGCTCGCCCCCGCCCACGGAAGAAGACTTCGAGGACGAGGCGAGCAAGGCCGTCACGGCGAAGTCGCTCGACTCGCAGCTCGACGAGCTCGAAAAGGAAATTCAGGCCGATTGAGCTACTTGACGATGCTCGGCGCGTCCTCGGCGACCTGATCACCGGCCGACGCGAGCACCTTCACGAACCAGCGGCTGTTCTCGCTGCGCACGTAGTAGTCGTTGCCCTTCTCTCCCGGCAGTTTGTAAAGCTCGAGGAAGCCCAACGGCTTGCTCCCGGCGAAGTAATCGAGCCGCACCAGCGCGTCTTCGGGTTTGAGCGGCGACGGCGGGTTCTCGACGTACTCCATCACGTGGAGGCGCGACACCTTCGTGAGCCAGTTGCCGATGCTCTCGTCGAGCTTCGACGGGGTCGCGGCGTCCGCCCACGCGCCCTTCTTCGCGGCCATGGGCACGACCTCGCGCGTCTTGCCCGCGCGCGTGATGCGGAGCTTCGAAACGTCCGCGTCCTGGAACGCGTGCCAGTCGCGTTCGAGCAAGCGCGATTCGGCGCCGAGCATGCTCTGCACGACGTCGCCCGGCATCGCGTAAACCACGCCCGTTCGCTCGAGCTTCGCGTAACGCTCTTGGCCGCCGGGCGTCGCGCTGCCGATGACGAGCGCTTGCTCGGCGCCGCCGATTTTGACCTTCAACGTGCCTTCCGGCTTGTCGAAGCCGAACTCCTCGGCCCGCCCCGCGCCGAGCGGCCCGAGCTGACGGATGGCGAGGAGCGGCGCGAGCTTCGCCACGATTTCGTTCGCGTCCTTCACGCCGATGAAGCGCGTGTCGGTGCGCTTCGGCGGTTCGGACGCGGGCGCGCCGGCGTCGGGGGCGCCGTGCGGCGGCGGTCGCGGTATCTCCTCTTTGTCGACTTCGGTCACGTAGTAGCGGCCGACCGCGTCCTTCTGCGCGCTCAGCGTCACCGTGCGCTTCGGCGACTCGAACCGCACGCTCTCGACCTGATCCGGCGAGCCGCCCCAAATCTCGACCTGCTGCGACTCCTCGGCCCTGATCGCCTTGTCGTCGCGCGACCAGATCGTGAGCGCGAGCACGGCGGCGACGACCAGCGCCGCGACGTGCGGCCACAAGCCCTTCATCGCCGGCCTCCCTTCCCGCGCGACCGGCGGCCGAGCGTGAGCCCGAGCGCCAGGACGAGTCCGGGCGCGGCGAACGTCGTCGCATAAAACCAGGTCAAATCCTGCTGTTTCGTGTGCTGGATGCGCTGGTCCTCTTCGGTGTTGGGCGGACCCGCGACGCTCTCCTCGCCGACGAGCCAGCGCATGGAATCGACGAACAGGATTTGGTTGAAGGGATCCTGGGCCATCACGAAGTCGCCGACCGCGTCGGCGTCCGCGAGCACGAACGCGCGCATCTCGTCGGGATTCGACTTCTTGTCGTCCTTCTTCTTCTTGTCGTCGGGCTTCGTGCCCTTGTCATCCTTCTTCTCGGCGCCGGTCACCGCGGCCGCGAGATTGAACGTGATCTGCCGCTCGCCGCCGTCCCGGTCGAACTGGTAGTTCTTGTTCTTGTCGGCGAACGTGCCCGAGGGTGAGCGCACGGTGAAGTCGATGCGCTCGGTCGCGGTGCGCGCCTTTTCGAGGCTGCCCGAGCCGAAAAACGCGACCCCCGCGCGTGACCCGGCGCGGTTCAACGTCGAGACGGAAGCGTGCGACGAGAAGCTCTGCGTGATGAGCAGCGTGCGGTCCGAGTCGTCGTTGCGCAGGCGAATGTGCATCCGCTCGTTCGCGAGCACGTCGCTCTCGTAGTAAAGGCCGACGAGCGCCGCCAGATCGGCGAGCGGCCCGGTCGGCACGGCGTTGAGATCGACGACGTGAGCGCTCGTCGCGGGCTTGGCCGAGGCCGCCGGCTCGGCCGTGACGAGATCCTTCGTCGAGAACGCGTCGGCGTCGAGCGCCATGAAGAGCTTGCCGTTGCGGTCGAGGTAGCGCTTGAGACTCGCGCGCTCCTCGTCCGAGAACGGCTCGGTCGGCCCGAGGATCACGACCACGTCGGCGTCGTCCGGCACGTCGCGCCCGAGGCCCTGCGCGAGGCCGAGGTCCTTCACCGTGTAGTTTTGGCGCTGGAGCAGCGTGCGAGCGACCGTGGCGCTCCGCGCGTTCGGATCGTCGGTCCCGGCCGCCTTCGCTTCGTTGAGCTCGCCGTGACCCACGGTGAGGTACGCCGTGCGGTGCGATTTCGCGAGCTTCGTCAGTTGGTCCTGAAAGTCACGATCGAGCACCTTGAGCTTGGCCTTCGCCGCGTCGAGCTCGGTGCCGATGACGATGTTCTGCGTCGTCGCGCCGCGCGCGAGCACGATCATGCCGTCTTGCGTGGCGCGGAGCTCCTTGGCGAGCTTCGGCGCGAGCAGCCGATCCTGCACCTCGATCTGGAGCTTCGGCGCGGAGCTCTTGAGCTCGTTCAGGTAGCGCTCGACCTGCGTCCGCACTTCGCTCACGAGCGGGAAAAAGGCGACGACCCGCACCGGATCGGTCAAGCTCTGCGCGAGCTTCTTCGTGGACTCGCTCGGCCGCGAGGTTTTGAAATACGAGAAATCGACGTCGAGCTTCACGCCCGACGCGGCGTAGACGAGGAGCGCGCCGTAGACCGCGGCGAGCGCGAGCGTGAGACCGGCGGCCGCCGCCGAGCGCACGCGCCGGCTCTCGGGACGCTCGGCCGTGCGCATCGGCCGGAGCGCCGTTTCGGCGAAAATCATCGGCAAGGTCGCGATCACGACGAGCGCGATCCACGTCACCGTGATGAGGTCGAGGGCGCGTGTTCGCGCGGCGTCCGACAGCTTGCCGAGGACGACGTGCTCGACGCCCCAGGGCGTCGTCCAGAAATAGAGCGCGAGCGCGAGGACGCCGAGGCCCGAGAGCACGGCGAGCAACGACTCGATGGAGCGCCGGTCTCCGCCCGCGCGGAACCGCGGAGAAAACCGGAGTAGCGTCGCGAGCACGACGAGGAGCACGCCGACGGCGCTCACGGCTCCCGCGCCCTTCTCGAGGCCGGAGAGCACGCGTTCGCCGACGTAAACGAGCGCCAGGCCGCCGAGGTACAGGCCGAGCACCCAGCCGGGCGCGCTCGGCGTCGCGACGGCGGGTCGCACGTCGTTGTTCGCTTTGCCGGTCGCCGCGCTCATCGCCAGCGCCTCGCTTCGAGGGTCTTCGTCGCGGCGAGCAGAAAGAAATACGTGACCACGACGTAGTAAGCGACCCGCCGGAGCTCGAGGATGCCCTGTTGGAAGGAGCGGAAGTTCTCGTGGTGGATGGCGAGCGCGGCGAAAAACTCGCTGAGCGGCGGCTCGGCCGCGCGCGCGACGAGCCACATGAGCACGAAGAGTCCGAGCAACGCCGCGCCGATCACCGCCGCCACGATCTGCGAGCGCGCGAGAGACGACGCGAAGAGACCGATCGCCGTCGAGGCCGCGCCGAGCAGCAAGATGCCGAGGTAGCCCACGGCGACGTGGCCCCAGCTCACCTTGCCGTTCACGAGAATGAGGAGCGGCATGTAGAAGGTGAGCGCCGTCATGAGCACGATGATGGCGTAGGCGGACAGAAACTTACCGAAGACGATCTCCGAGTCGCGCACGGGCGACGTGCTCACGAGGGTGAAGGTTCCGGTCTGCCGCTCCTCGGCGATGAGCCGCATCGACAGGACGATCGAGGCGATCATCGTCGTGCCGCTCGCTCCGTAGAAAAATTCTTGGAGCACTTCGGCCGAAAACTTGGTGCCCGACATGCCCTGCGTCTGAAACCAGAGTCCGTCGATGAGCAACACCGCGGCGACGAGCGACGCCCCGAGCGGCGAGCGCAAATACGCGTAAAGCTCGCGCCGAGCGATGAGCAACGCGGCGCTCACGACGGCGCTCCTCCCTCGAGCAGCGCGCGGAACGTCGTCTCGAGATCGCGCAGGCGGGCCACCTCGAGCACGCCCGCGTCGCCGGCGACGAGCGCGCGGCAGAGGGCGTCGCGCACGTCGGACTCGGCGAGCACCTCGATGCTCGCGATGCCGTCGCCCGGTTCCGTCGCTTCGCGCGCCTCGACGCTGCGGACCCCCGCGACGGCTGTCGCGAGCTCCGTCGCGCGCTCGAGCGCGGCGGCGCCGTCTTTACCGGCCATGCGCACCGTGACGCGGATGCGCATGCCCTGCTCGACCTGCGAGGACAGATCCGCTTCGCGACCGGACCACAGAATTTCGCCCTTCTGGATCACGAAGATGCGGTCGCAGGTCTCGCTGATCTCGTGGAGGATGTGGCTCGACACGATCACGGTGTGCTCGCCGCGGAGGCCGCGCACGAGGCCGCGCATCTCCACGATCTGGAGCGGATCGAGCCCGCCGATCGGCTCGTCGAGCACGACGAGCTCCGGACGGTGAACGATCGCCTGAGCGATGCCGAGACGCTGCCGGTAGCCGTGCGAGAGCGTGCCGACGAGCTGGCGCTTCACGTCGCCGAGCTCCGTCATCTCCTCCACCTCGGCCACGCGCTTCGCGACGTCGTTTTTCGGGACGCGTTTGAGACGCGCCGCGTAACCGAGGTACTCGTCCACGGTCATGTCGTCGTAGAGGGGCGGACGGTCGGGCAGATAGCCGACCTTGCCGCGCACCTCGTGCGGTCGCTCGACCACGTCGTGACCGCCGATCCGTACGCTGCCGCTCGTCGGCAGGAGGTCGCAGGCGAGGACGCGCAGCGTCGTGGTCTTGCCGGCCCCGTTCAGGCCCAAAAGTCCCACGATTTCCCCCTTTTCGATGCGCGCGGAGAGCGGCCCGACGACGCGCCGTTCGCCGTAATACTTATAGAGCTCTTCAATCTCGATCACGTTCGGCTCCGCCCGTTACCACAATCCTCGCGCCCCTGGACCATCGAACGAGATCGGGTATTCCCTGATCCTCGCGACATCGCATGTTCGAAGCGCCAGCTTCCGGCCCGCCGACCCAGAAGGACGTCACCGCGCGCATCGCCGCCGCGGCGCGTGAGCTCGGCTTCGCGCGCGTCGGGTTCGCGCCCGTCGCGCCGTTCGGCGACGCCGCGGCGCGCCTGCGCGGCTGGCTCGCGAGCGGGTATCACGGCGTCCTCGCGTACCTCGCGGACGGCGAACGAGCCGACCCGCGCTCTCTCTTGCCCGAAGCGAAGACGGTCATCGCCGTCGCGCTGTCGTACGCGGATTCGGCGCGCGCGGTGCCGCTCCGCGCGGAGCGGGAGGGGCCGATTCTCGCCGGCAGCGTGGCTCGTTACGCGCGCGGCGAAGACTACCACCTGGTCATGAAAGAAAAGCTCGCGGCGCTCGCCGAACGCTGTGAAGCGCTCGCCGGGCGCCCGCTCGCGGCGCGCGTCTGCGTGGACACGGCCCCGCTCCTCGAGCACGAGATCGCGCGCGCGGCGGGGGTCGGCTTCTCCGCCAAGTCGACGCTCACCATCGTGCCGGGGCTCGGCAGCTACGTGCTGCTCGGCGAGCTTCTCACCGAGCTCGAGCTCGAAGCGAGTGAACCCGTTCGGGCCGGGTGCGGCGGCTGCCGCGCGTGCCTCGACGCGTGTCCGACGGGCGCTTTCGTCGACGCGCACGTGCTCGACGCGCGCCGCTGCATCTCCTACCTCACGATCGAAAATCAGGGACCGATCCCGCGTGAGCTCCGGAGCCGGCTCGGGACGCGCGTCTTCGGGTGCGACGTGTGCCAGGAGGTGTGCCCCTTCAACGCCTCGGGGACGGCGAAACCGGGCACGCCCGAGCTCGAGCCGCGACCCGCGCTCGCCACGATCGATCTGGTCGCCCTGCTCGAGCTCGGCGCGGCGGGGTACCGGAAGCTCGTGCGGCGGACGGCGCTCCGGCGGGTGACGCGCGACACGCTCGCGCGGAACGCCGCGGTCGCGCTCGGCAACACGGGCGACGCGCGCGCCGTACCCCCGCTCGGCCGCGCCCTCGCCGCCCACCCGAGCGCGCTCGTCCGGGCGCACGCCGCCTGGGCGCTCGGAGAGCTCGCGGAACACGCAAAAGACGCCGCGAGCGCCCTCGCCGCGGCCGCCGCGCACGATCCGGACGCCGCCGTTCGCGAAGAGGCGTCCCTCGCGCTCGGGCGCTTGAATAGCGGGTCGGCCGCACTACTATCCCCGGCGTGACGACCTCCTCCATCGGCCGCATGAGCCTGCGCCAGTTCGGCGTCGTCGTGCTCTTGATCTCGATGACGGTGCTCTTCACCGCGACGATCGTCGCCTACGTCTGGACGCGGGTCGTCAATCCCGTCTGGAAGACGCCCGACATGCCCGAGCTCCCGCTCGGCTTGTTCGCGAGCACGGCGATGATCCTCGGCATGAGCGTGTCGATGCACCGCGCGATGATCGACGTGCGCCAAAACCGGACGGACTCGCTCACGCGCGATCTTTGGCTCGCGCTCGCGTTCGGCATCGGCTTCATCACCGGTCAGATCTTCAATTGGCGGACGATGGAGCCCGGCATGCACGCGAGCGTGCCCCACCCGCTCTACCCGTTCACGTTTTACATGCTGACCGGCCTGCACGCCGCGCACGTCGTCGGCGGCTTCATTCCGCTCGGCATCGTGATCGCCCGCGCGAGCAAGCGCCTCTACACGAGCTCCGAGCACGAGGGCGTGAGGCTCGTCAGGCAATATTGGGATTTTCTCGGCATCGTGTGGCTCGTGCTGCTCGCCACGCTCTGGATCGTGACGTAACGCGGCGTCAGGGCGAGAGGCGCCGCACGCGCCAGGCCGCCCCGTCGCGCTCGTAGTCGAAGCGGTCGTGCAATCGGTGCGAGCCGCCGATCCAGAGCTCCACGCGCGCCGGCACGAAATGAAGCACGCCCCAATGCGGCGGGCGTTCCACCGCTCGGCCCTCGAACCGCGCCCTCACGCGCGCGAGCTCGGCGTCGAGCTCGGCGCGCGACGCGAGCGGGCGACTCTGGTGCGACGCCCAGGCGCCGAGCTGGCTCTCGCGGTCGCGGCCGGCGAAGTACTCGTCGGACTCGGCGGCGGGCGCGCGCGCGACCTCGCCCTCCATCCGTACCTGCCGATCGAGGAGCGGCCAGAAGAACACGAGCGCCGCGTGCGGATTTTTCGCGAGTTCCTCGCCCTTGCGGCTCTCGTAATTGGTGACGAGGCGCACGGCGCCGTCGCGCATGCCCTTGTAGAGCACGGTGCGCACCGAGGGGCGGCCGTCGGGCGTCGCCGTCGCGAACGAGAGCGCGTCGGCGCCGGGAAAACCGCGTTCGCTCGCGCTCTGCTGCCACGCGGCGAACACGACGAGCGGATCGGGACCTGGCGCTTCGCTGGAAAAATCGTCGGAGGTCGTCATCACGGGGAGCTCGGCTCGGCGCCGAGCGTAGCATTCGAGGAGAGTGTAGGATTCTCTTCCATGCACGACCGAACCCGCACCGGACGCTCGCGCGTCGGCCTCGCCGTCGTCGTTGCGCTCGGGCTCGCCGCCGCGTTCGTCTCGGGTGCGGCCTCGGCCGCCGACACGAAGCTCGACGAAGCGAACGCCGACGCCGCCAAGGCGATCGCCCTGCTGAAAGCGGCGGGCCCCATGAGCGTCGCCGAAGTCGAGGCGCATCGAAAGAAGGCGATCGACCTCATGACGCGCGCGCAAGGCGAAATCCTCAAGGCCAAAGGCGAGTGAGAGGTGTCACCCTCGGGGTGGCACTGATTCTCTTCGAGGCCTGCACCGCCACCACGCACATCGAGCAGCCCGCGAGCGCCCCCGTCACGCACGGCGCCTCGGCGGAGCCGCGCCCCGAACCGGCCGCGCCCGACGCGGCCAACGACGACACGCCCGCGGCCGAGGCCTCGGACGACAGCGACGAGCCCGACGACGAGACCGAGGAGCCCGAGAGCGCGCCCGTCACGGGCGAGCACCGCCCCCACCCGCTCGACGGCTTCAGCGACGCGCAGATCGCGCAGGCGGTGCGAACGAACCTGCCGTCACTCGGCTCGATGTCCGTCGGCAATCCGAACGCCGGGCTGCTCGTGAACGGCAAGAACGCACAGAAGAACGAGCTTTACACCCCGATCGCCCCGGGGACGGCCTGGGGCACCGAAGAGACGCTCGCGTACCTCGACGCGGCGCTCCGCAAGGTTCACGCCGCCATCGCCGACACGCCGCCGCTCGAGCTCGGCGACATCAGCGCGCGCACGGGCGGCCCCATCTCGCCGCACCTGAGCCACCAGTCGGGCCGCGACGTGGACATCGCGTACTTCTACCTCGGCGAGCAGCGCTGGTACCGGCGCGGCAACGCCGAAAACCTCGATTTGGCGCGCAATTGGGCGTTCGTACGCGCGCTCGTGACCGAGACGGACGTCGAGTTCATCTTCATGGACAACTCGATTCAGGCGCTCCTCCGCGACTACGCGACCTCGATCGGAGAAGATCGAGCCTGGGTGGAGGGGCTCTTCGGGGGCGGCGGGCAGCGCGCGATCATTCGTTACGCGCGCGGGCATGCTACTCACGTGCACATTCGCTTCTACAACCCGGTCGCGCAAGAGACGGCGCGCCGGAGCTACGCGGCGCTCGTCGAGCGCGGCATCGTGCCGCCGGTGCAGAGCTACGTGCAGCACCTGGTGAAGAAGGGCGAGACCCTCGGCAAAATCGCGAAAAAGTACGGAGTGAGCGTCGAAGCGATCAAGCGTGCCAATCGGCTGAAAAAGAGCCTGATCCGCGAGAAGCACCCGGTGCTGATCCCGATCGCGCACCCGCGACCGGCGCCGCCGCAACAGCGGCTCGCCTTCCCGCCGCGGCGCCTGCCGCCGAACGAACCGGACGCCCGCGCGGCGGCTCGTTAGGACGGCGGATTCTCAAGCCGTGAAGGCGATGCTAACAACCCGGACTCGCATGTTCCGCTCGTGCCAAGCTCACGCCGTCGCGCTCGTCGCCCTCGCGTTCGTCCCGCTCGCCTGCAAGGGCGCGCCCCCCGACCAGGTGCGCCTCGAGCTGCCCGACGAGCTCGTGATGTCGCAGGATCCGGTGCACGCCGTCGTGCACGTGCGCCGCGGCGGCTCGTCCGACGTGACGAACGAGAAGACCGACTTCACCGTGACGCCGGGCGACGTGGCGCGCGTCGGCACGGACAACAACCTCTCTTGTCGCAAGTCGGGCGATGCCAAGGTCACGGCGAAGATTCAAGGCGTTTCGGGCAGCGCGACCGTGAAGTGCCGGCTCGTCGATCGTTTGGACGCGGGCTCGCTGCCGCCCTTCGACGTGACCAAGGGCGCCATCACCGTGCACGCGGTGGCGCTCGCCAAGTCGGGCGCGCCGCTCGACGACGTGCCCGTCACGATGAGCACCGAGAGCCCGCACGTCGCGAGCGTCTCGGGCAGCGTGCTCACGCCGCTCGCCGTCGGCGAAACCACGCTGACCCTCCGCGCCGGCAGTCAAACGAAGACGCTACCCGTGCGAGTCGTGCGGAGCGTCACGCCGGAGGCGCTGCCGCTCGAGGGCGGCCATCGCATCTACTTCGGCCTCCCCGAAGGCAAATACGAGGTCAAAGTGGACCTCCTCGTCGACCGCACCGTCACGGTCGAGTGGCGGGGCGCGCCGTATTGCGCGTACAAGGGCTACGGCCGGAGCCACGTCTCGACGTGCGTGCTCGAGACGAAGGGCGGCGCGGTCGTCGACAACCCGGCGTTTCTCGCGACGGGCTCGACCGCCGTGAGCGCGGCGGGCATCAGCATCAGCGAAGTGCCGTGAGCCTGCGCCGGCGCGCCGAACGCGCCGCGCTCAATGCTTCGCCGCCGAACCCTCGAGCTTGCCTTCGGTGAGCGCGTAGAGGACGGCCATGCTCGTCCACAAGCGATTCTCCGCCTGATCGAAGATGACCGACTGGGGTCCGTCGCAGACCTCGGCCGTCACTTCTTCGCCGCGGTGCGCCGGCAGACAGTGGAGAAAGAGCGCGTCTTTCTTCGCGTGCCGCATCATTTCGGCCGTCACCTGGTAGGGCATCAGCACGCGGTGACGCTCGGCCCGCTCGTGCTCGGAGTGCCCCATCGAGAGCCACACGTCGGTATAGACGACGTCGGCGCCTTGAACGGCTTCCTTCGGGTCCGTCGTGATCGTCACGCTGCCGCCGTGCCGATCCGCGAGGGCGCGCGCGTGGTGCACGATGTCCGCCGGCAAGCCGTAGCCGTCCGGGCACGCGAACACGATGCTCGACCCGGCGAGCGCCGCCGCTTGCGCGAGGCTCACGGCGACGTTGTTGCCGTCGCCGAGGTACGCGATCTTGATGCCCTCGAGCTTTCCCTTGTGCTCGCCGATCGTCATGAGGTCGGCGAGGCTCTGGCACGGGTGATGGCCGTCGGTGAGCGCGTTGATGACGGGGATGGTCGCCGCCGACGCGAGACGTTCGACGTGCGCGTCCTCGAAGGTGCGCACGACGAGCGCGCGCGAATAGCGGCTGATGACGCGCGCCGTGTCCTCGAGCGTCTCCCCGCGGCCGAGCTGCAAATCCTTGCTGCTGAGCGAGAGCGGCGTGCCGCCGAGGTGCACGACGGCGGTCTCGAAGGAGATGCGCGTGCGCGTGGACGGCTTGTCGAAATAGCAGCACACCGTTTCTCCGGCGAGCACGCTGCGCCGGCCGAACGGCTTCGCCTTGAACTTCGCGGAGCGCTTGAGGAGGTACGCGAGGTCGTGCGCCGTGAGATCGGAGGTCTTGAGGAGGTGCATCATCGGCGGAAGGGGGCGACCCTACCCCATTTCCGACGCCTCGTCCGCCACGAGGCGGCCCCACGCGCGCGACGGGACCGCAACCGATTGCAGCCCCGGCCCCGGAGCACTAGCTTGCCCAGCCGATGACGAACCCTACCGCGACTTTCTCCACGTCCTTGGGCGATTTCACGGCCGAAATCTACGCCGACAAGATGCCGGCCACGGCCGCGAATTTCATCAAGCTCGCCAAGAGCGGCTTTTACGACGGCCTCCATTTCCACCGCGTCATCGACAACTTCATGATCCAGTTCGGCTGTCCGCACAGCAAGGACCCGTCGAGCGGACGCGCCGGCACCGGCAACGGCCCGGACGGCACGATCGCCGACGAGCACCCGGCGAACGCCAAGATCTCGAACGAGCCCGGCACGCTCGCGATGGCGAACACCGGTCGTCCGAACAGCGGTAGCTGTCAGTTCTTCATCAACACCGTCCATAACGCCTACCTCGACTGGTTCTCGCCGGGTCAGTCGAAGCACCCCGTGTTCGGCAAGGTGACGCAGGGGCTGGATGTCGTGAAGAAGATCGAGAAGACGGAGACGGACGATCGCGATCGGCCGGTGAAGCCGATTCAGATGGTCAAAGTGACCATCAACGAGTGAGCCGACCCGGGCCGCGCCGAACGAGCGCGGCCGCGCTTCACGGATCGGGGAGCGACGCCGCGAGCGCGTAGATGAGCGGCGCGTTCCAGTTGATGGCGACTTCGTTCGACGTGTAGTTGTTCTCGTCGTCGGTCCACTGCGTCGCGGGGGGCGGCGGCGTCGCGCCCGCGGCGGCGCTCGCGGGTACGGGACCGCCGACGAGCAAGCCGGGCCACGGGGGCTCGATGCCGTCGGCGATCGACGGCCGGTGGTGCGGATGCAGCGGCGAGTTTTGCCCGACGCCCGTCACCATGGAGCGCCCGAAGAAGTTGCGGCCGAAGAGGTGCGCGAGCTGCAGGCTCACCGTGTCGAGGTAGGTTTGCGCGTTGTCGGGATCGACGCGCGAGGCGACGACGAGCGCGAGCGAGGTGCGCGCGATCGTGCCGTTGATGCCCCAGTTGTAGGTGATGCCGAGGCTCCGGCCGTAGGGGTGTGACGCCGCGGCTTGGGCCATGTTCATGCCCGCGCTCTCGACCGCGTTCGTGAACCGCGTCACGACCTTGGGATCGCGTTCTTCACGCGTGGACCCGAGGTAAGTGAAGATGCCGAGGTTCGCGAGGTTGTCCCAATCCCAATACGGCGTGACGGTGAAGGAGCCGCTCGCTTGCTCGAACGCCGCGAGCGCGCCCGGGTCGTCCGTCGACTCGAAGATTTCCGCCGCCGCCCAAAAGCGATCGTCGGTGTCGGGATCCGGATTCCCCCCGGCGCCGTAGCTGCCGGTGAAGCCGCTCGTCGGAGGCGGGATCGGCGTCGTGTTGGCGAGCAAGAACTGCCACGCGTTCAGCGCGGCTTGTTGCGCGCGATCGGCGAGAGCGGGATCGAATTCGCGGAAGATGCGCGCGGCGTGCGAGGCCACGGCGGCGAAATCGGCCGTGGCTTTGGTGCTCGTGGGCGCCATGGTGCGCGGCGCGGTCGAACCTTCCGGCATCACGCTCAGGCCGTCGAACTGCGCGGAAGTGATGCGATCGGACACGCCGCCGTCGTCGTACTGCATGCCGAGGAGCCAGCCGAGCTGGTAGGCGCACTCGTCGAGGTAGTCCGGAATGCCGTTGTCGTGATCGAGCCCGTCGAGCTCGACGTTCTCGAGCTTCGGGCGAAAGTGATCCCAGGCGAGCAGCATCATGCCGAGCGCGAAGGAGCCGTTGTTCGTGTACTTGCCGTAGTCGCCCGCGTCGTGCCAACCGCCGACGGCCGGACCGTCGTCCTCGTGGCAGTCGCCGTGGCCGAACGTGGTGCCCTGCCAGTCGAACGAGACCGCCGTGCCGCAGCGCCAGCCGAACATGCCGAGCATCGCGGCGTGGAACGGCTCGACGAAGACGTCGTCGGCAATCGTGAAGGGCGCGGACTTGCCGATGCCCTGCACCTCCACGTAGTACTGCCCGGGTTCGGTGAAAGCGCTGAAGTCCACCACGTGCACTTCGGGTTCGCCCGAGTCCGTCGCGTCGATGGCCGGCCCGACCGCGCCCGGCGTGTCCGGAAAAACGACCGAGTCGTCGTCGACCCGATGGATCACGAAGGTCGAGGCGCCGGCCGCGTACGTCGCGAGCTTCGGCGAGCTCGACGTGAAGCCGACGGTGCTCACCTGCACGCCGATCTTGGGCGTTTGGCAGCTGCCGGCCTGGAGCACGGTGCCCGCGGGACAGCCCTGATTCTCCGCGGTATCGCAGCCTGCGAGCAGCAAAGAACAAGCGAGTAAGCAACGCCAGGTCATGGAACCGGTTCCGGCTCTAGATCCGAGTCCGCCCGCGCGCAATCGAGTTTTCCTTCCGCCGGCGACCATCGGCTCAATTCATGGGCTTGGTCACGTCGAGCGCAGCGCTGTTGTCGCAGACGAGCTCGGGCGCGACGCCGCTGTCCCGGTGTTCGGCGATGAAGTTCGCGAAGACGTCCGGCTCGAAGCAGTCCGCGGTGAGCGTGAACTCCCACGCCGACGCGGCCCAGCGCGTCGAAATGCCGGGATCGGGCGTGAGCACGAGCTGATTGCTCACGCCGCTCGGACAGCCGGCGGCGGTGCAGCAAGCGTCCGCGGGCTCCGTGTCGGCGACGATCGCTTTCGCCTGATCCACCTCGGACCCGCAATCGTCGCACGAGTACGTCATCACGATGCCGCCGTGCTCGAGCGAGTGCACGTAGAACTCGCGCGGGATCGCGTAGTCGTAGACGCGGTACTGCGGCCAGAGCGGGTAGTGATCGCCCCCCGAGGGCGGGTTCGTGTCGTACTCGACGAGCGAGCAGAGCGCGACGTGGTTGCGCGATGCCGGCGGCGGGTAGGAGCGCTCGACGGCGTTGCAGGTGCTGCCGTCGACCGGCTCTTCCGTCACGGGCGCGACCGGATCGGTCGAATCCCCCGCGGCGGCGATGAGCATCGGCGTCTTAGCGCCGCAGTAGCCGTTCTGAACCGTCGCGTCGGACGAGGCGTCCTTGCCCTTTCCGGAGCACGCCACGAGAAAAATCGGCAAGAACGCCAAGGCCACGCG
>DATJXW010000167.1:0-27231 GCA_035499895.1 Polyangiaceae bacterium
CATGGAGTCGGACTCCGTGTTCAATCGCGCGCACGCGCTCGTCTTTCGTCTGATCGACGAACGGCGCGTCAACGCGCTCCGTCTCGACCACACCGACGGGCTCTACGATCCGTACGCGTACTTCGACGCGTTGCAGCGCCGTTTCGCCGTGCACGAACAGGACAAGAAGCAGAGCCCCGACGACGAGGCGCGCCCGTTGCCGCTGCTCGTCGAAAAGATCCTCGGCAAAGACGAAGCGCTGAGCCCGGCGTGGCCCGTCGACGGCACCACCGGCTACGACTTCACCTCGCTCGTCGAAGGTCTCTTCGTGAACCCCGAGGCGGAAGCGGCGCTCACGGCCGCCTATCGCACCCACACCGGCGACCAAGCGACGTTCGCGGAGCACGTCCACCACAGCAAACACCACGTGCTCGCCCACTCGCTCGTCAGCGAGATCAACATGCTCGCGGCGCGGCTCCAGCGCATCGCGATGGACAACCGCAGCTACCGTGATTTCACGCTTTTGAGCCTCACCCGCGCGCTCGTGGAAGTGGCGGCGGCGTTCCCCGTCTATCGCACGTACCTCCGCGACACGAACGAACGGCAGGAGCGCGACGAGCGGCTGATTCGCACCGCGGTGCGGCTCGCGCGGCGGCGCAGTCCCGCGCTCAGTCCGAGCATCTTCGAGTTCGTGGAGCGGCAACTGCTCGGTCAGCCGACGCCGAGCGGCGTCGAAACGGATCGCCGGGCGTTCGCGCTCCCGTTTCAGCAGCTGACGGGGCCGATCATGGCGAAGGCCGTCGAAGACACGGCCTTTTACCGCTACACGCGGCTGATTTGCCTGAACGAGGTCGGCGGACAGCCGGCGCGCTTCGGCGTCGAGCCGCTCGCCTTCCACGCGCAGAACGAAGCGCGTGCGCAGAATTGGCCGTTCTCGCTCGTCACCACCTCGACGCACGATACCAAGCGCGGCGAGGACGCGGCGGCGCGTATCGCCGTGCTCTCCGAGGTGCCGCGACTCTGGACGGCGACGGCGCGTGCCCTGCGCGAGCTCAGCGCGGACGGCGAGACGGATATTGCCGCGCCGGAACCCGCGCAGCTCTACGGCCTTTTTCAGGCCATCGTCGGCAGCTGGCCGTTCGGATGGGACGGGCGGGACGGCAAGCAAGAGTTCGTCGCGCGCATGCAGACCTACGCGCTCAAGGCCGCGCGCGAAGCGAAACAGCGCACCTCGTGGTTGAACCCGGACGCCGAATACGAAGCGGGCGTGTCCGCGTTCATCGAGCGGGCCTTCGCGAACGACGCGTTCGTCGAACAGCTGCGCGAGTTTTGCGACAAGATCGCGCCGTACGCTGCGTCGAACGCGCTCGCGCAGTGCCTCCTGCGCTTCTGCGCGCCGGGCGTCCCCGACACGTATCAAGGCGCCGAGCTCTGGCACCAGTGCCTCGTCGATCCCGACAACCGGCGCCCGGTCGACTTCGAACGGCGTCGGCGCCTGCTCGCCGAGCTCCGCGGGCGGCTCGCCGACCGTCGTGGCCTCGCGCGCGACCTACTCGACCGGTACGCGGATGGCGCGGTCAAACTGTTCGTGACGCACCTCGCGCTCGCCGCGCGCAAAGACCGGCCAGAGCTCTTCCTGCGCGGCGACTACACCGCGCTCCCCGGCGTCAACCACGTGGTCGCGTTCACGCGGGGCTTCGAAGCCGAGCGGCTCGTGTGCGCGGTGCCACGGCTCGCCTACACGCTCACCCGCGGCGAAAAGCCGTGGGCCGTGGGTGACGCGTGGGGCGAGCTCACGCTCGACGTGCGTCACGGTGGAACGTACCTGAACGTCTTCACCGGAGCGCGCCTCTCGCTCGGCGAGAAGGTGCGACTTTCGGAACTTTTCGCGGAATTTCCGCTGGCGCTCCTCTTGCGCGAGGACGGCGCGTGACGGCTTCGAGACCGTTCCTCGGCGCGCGCTTCACCGGCGACGGGACGCGCTTCGGCGCGCTCACGGACGCACCGCGCTGCGCCGTGCGGCTCTACGACGACACCGAGCGCCCGCTGCGCGAGGTGCCGCTCGAGCCGTTCGGGGGCGGCTACTTCGGTGCGGACGTGCCGGGCGTCCATCCGGGCGCGCTCTACCGTTTCGTGCTCGGCGAGCAGGCGTTGCCCGATCCGTACGCGCGCTTCTTGCCCCGCGGCGTGCACGGACCGGCCATGGTCTTCGAGAGCAAGCACGTGTGGCACTCGCCGCGCCTCGCGCGCCCGGCGCACGCGCACGTGATCTACGAGCTTCACGTGGGGACGTTCACGCCGGAAGGCACGTACGCGGGCGCCGCGGAGCGTCTGCCCTTGCTCGCCGAGCTCGGCGTCACCACGCTCGAGCTCATGCCGCTCTCTTCCTTCGCGGGGGAGCGCGGCTGGGGCTACGACGGCGTCGCGCACTTTGCGCCTCACGCGCCGTACGGCACCCCCGACGACCTCCGGGCGTTCGTCGACCGGGCACACGAGCTCGGACTCTCGCTGCTCCTCGACGTGGTCTATAACCACTTCGGTCCGGCCGGGAATTACCTGCCGGCCTACACGCGGCGCTACTTCACGCGTGAATCGGCGACCGCGTGGGGTGACGCGCCGGACTTCGGCGAGCCCGCGCTCCGGCGCTACGTGCTCGACAACGCGCGCTACTGGCTCGAGGAATTTCGCTTCGACGGGCTACGCCTGGACGCGACGCACGCCATCGTGGATCGCTCGCCCGAGCACGTGCTGCACGAGCTTTCGCGTTCGCTCGGAAACCTCGAGCCGAAGCCGCTCCTGATCGCGGAAGACGAGCGGAACGCGCCGGAGCTCGTCGTCGAGCAGGGCCTCGACGCTATTTGGGCCGACGACTTTCATCATCAAGTGCACGTGACGTTCACGCGCGAGCGCGAGGGCTATTACGCCGGCTACGAACCCGGAGCCGCGGAGCTCGCTCGAGCGATCCGCGAAGGCTGGCTCTACAGCGGGCAACGCTTCGCTCCGACGGGCAAACCGCGCGGCGCGAAGGCCGACGAGCTCGAGCCGGAAGCGCTCGTCTATTGCTTGCAGAATCACGATCAGGTCGGCAATCGCGCGCTCGGGGAGCGGCTGTCCACCCTCGTCACGCCGGACGCATACCGGGCCGCGCTCGTGCTGCTCTTGTTCTTGCCGGCGACGCCGCTCCTCTTCATGGGCGACGAATGGGGCGCTTCGACGCCGTTTCTGTACTTCACCGACCACGACGCCGAGCTCGGAGCCCAGGTGCGAGCGGGGCGGCGGCGGGAGTTCGCGCGCTTCGGAGCGTTCGCGAGCCCGGAAGCGAACGAGCGCATTCCCGACCCGCAGGCGGAGAGCACGTTCGCGCACTCACGACTCGATTGGGACGAGCGCGAGCGCGGCGAGCACGCGGAGACGCTCGCCCTCGCGCGCGCGGCGCTCGCGCTCCGGAGCCACGATGCGGTGCTGTGCGAGCCGAGCCGCGGTCGCTTGCGAGCCGAGGCCGTCGGCGAGACCGTCGTCGCGCGGCGCTGGTTCGGGCAGGAGCTGCGGCTCCTGCTGATGAATTGCGGTGAAGAGGCACGACCGCTGGCGGAGTTCGCGGCCTACCGCGAGCTCGCCGGGCGGCGCTGGTTGCTCGGGAGCGAACCGGCGGCGCTGACGCAGGAGCTCGCGCCGAAATCGGCCGTGATCTGGGGCGGCTTGGCGAGCGGAACGAGCGACGAAAGGAGCGAGCATGCGTGACGGCAAGCCGGACGAAGGAGCGCTCACGTGAAGCGCGAGCCGCTCTGGTACAAGGAAGCGATCATCTACGAGCTCCGCGTACGCTCGTTCTACGACTCGGACGGCGACGGACTCGGGGATCTCGAGGGGGTGATCCAAAAGCTCGATTATTTGCAGGATTTGGGGGTGACGGCGCTCTGGCTCCTGCCGGTGTACCCGTCGCCGCTCAAGGACGACGGTTACGACATCGCGGACTACATGAGCGTGGATCGCGCCGTCGGGACGCTGGACGATTTCAAGCGCTTGCTCGACGCCGCGCACGCGCGCGACCTCAAGGTGATCACCGAGCTCGTCTTGAACCACACGTCCGACTTGCACCCGTGGTTCCAGCGCGCGCGGCGTTCACCGAAAGGCTCGAGCCAGCGCGACTTCTACGTCTGGACCGACGACCCGCGGCAATGGAGCGGCGCCCGCATCATCTTTCAAGACTTCGAGACCTCGAATTGGACCTGGGACCCCGTCGCTCAGGCGTACTACTGGCACCGCTTCTTCGCGCACCAACCGGATCTCAACTTCGACAATCCGGAAGTCGAGCAGGCGATGCTGCGCGTCGTCGACCACTGGTTCGAGCTCGGCGTGGACGGCATGCGGCTCGACGCCGTGCCCTACCTCTTCGAGCGTGAGAACACGGGCTGCGAAAATCTGCCGGAAACGCACGCATTTTTGCGGAAGCTGCGGGCGCACATCGACTCGAAGTTCGACTCGCGCATGCTGCTCGCCGAGGCCAATCAATGGCCGGAGGACGCGGCGGCGTATTTCGGGGCCGGCGACGAATGCCACATGGCCTTTCACTTCCCGATCATGCCGCGACTCTTCATGGCCCTGCGCATGGAGGACAGCTACCCGATCGCGGACATTCTCGAACAGACGCCGGTGATCCCCGAGACGTGCCAGTGGGCGATCTTTCTCCGTAACCACGACGAGCTCACGCTCGAAATGGTGACGGAAGAAGAGCGCGACTACATGGTGCAGCGCTACGCGAGCGACAAGCAGACGCGCATCAACCTCGGCATCCGCCGCCGCCTCGCGCCGCTCCTCCAAAACGATCGTCGCAGCATCGAGCTCATGAACGCGCTCTTGCTTTCGATGCCCGGCGCGCCCGTCGTGTATTACGGCGACGAGATCGGCATGGGCGACAACGCCTACCTCGGCGACCGCAACGGCGTGCGCACGCCGATGCAGTGGAGTCCCGATCGCAACGGCGGCTTCTCGCGGGCGAACCCGCAGCGCCTCGTTTTGCCCACGATCATCGACCCCGAGTACAGCTACGAAGCGGTGAACGTCGAGGTTCAACAGCAGAACTCGAGCTCGCTCCTCTGGTGGATGAAGCGCGCCATCGCGCTCAGAAAGCACCACCCGACGTTCGCGCGCGGCACGCTCCGACTGCTCGCGCCCGAGAACCGCAAGGTGCTCGCCTTCGTGCGCGAGGACGCGAGTGAGACGCTGCTCGCGGTCCTCAATTTGTCGCGTGCGCCGCAATGGGTCGAGCTCGAGCTCGCCGAGTTCAAAGGCGTGAAGCCGCTCGAGCTCATCGGCAACCTCGAGTTTCCGGCGATCGGCGACAAGCCGTATTTACTCACGCTCGGCGGACACGACGTGTATTGGTTTTCGCTCACGCGCGCGGCGCAGGCGAAAAACCCGGAGCTCCCGAGCGTCCCGTTCAGCGCGCCCGTGTTCGAGCGACCGAGCACCGAGCCGCAACCGCTGCTCCGACCCGGCTCCCCGCTCGAAGGCGTGCTCCTGCGCTACATGCCGGCGCAGCGCTGGTTTCGCAACAAGGCGCGGCGGCTCGCCAAAGCGCGCCTCCACGACGCGGTCGCGCTTCCCGGCGGCCACGACCTGTTTCTCGCCTTCGTCGAGTGTTCGTTCGACGAGGGGGAGCCGGAGACGTACGCCCTGCCGGTCGCTTTCGAACAAGGCGACGCGCAGCCGGCCGGCGGCCTGCTCGGGCTGCGGTCGCCCGCGAGTCCGGGCAGCGTCACGTGGATCGTCGACGCGTCGGGACAGGGGCGCGTCGGTCAAGCGCTGCACGCGCTCGCCGCGGGCGAGCACACGTTGCGCGGAGCCGAGGTCGAGCTCACGGGCGTTCGCTCGGTGGGCGCGCCGTCGGGCGAAACGCCGGTGCTTTCGTCGCGAGCGCTCGGCGCGGAGCAGAGCAACAGCTCGTTTCGCATCGGGTCGGACGTCGCCGGCAAACTCGTGCGCAAGCTGGAAGAGGGGACGTCGCTCGAAGTCCGCGTGCTCGAGTACCTCGCCCGCGCGCCGGCGCGACCGCGGGTTCCGGAGCTCATCGCGCGCATCGAGGTCGAGCTCGGACGCGGAGCCCCCTCCACGCTCTGGCTCTCGGAGAGTTACGTGCAAAACGAGGGCGACGCGTGGGGCGTGACGGTCGACGCCGTCCAGCGCTTCTACGAACGGGTGCTCTCTTCCCACCGCGCGGAAGAGCCGGTACTCCCGCCGACCGGCATCGCGGCCGCCGGCGCGGAGGCGCCGCCGCTCGTCGTCGACCTGCTGGCTGAGCATTTGCCGCTCGTCCGCCTGCTCGGCGAACGCACGGCCGAGCTTCACCGCGCGCTCGCCCACGACCGCCACGACCCTGCCTTCGCGCCGCGTGCGCACACGGCGCTCTCGCAGCGTTCGTTCTACCAGTCGCTCCGCAACTTGAGCGCGCGTTCCTTCGACAAGCTCGGGCGAGCGAACCTCGAGCCCGCCGCCCGTGAGCTCGCGAATACCCTGCGCCAACGCAAACACGAGCTCTCGCGCCGCCTCGATCGCCTGCTCACGGTTCGACTCGGCGGCCGCTTGATGCGCGTCCACGGCGACTACCACTTGGGACAGGTGCTCTACACGGGGCGCGACTTCTACATCGTCGATTTCGAGGGCGAGCCCGCGCGCTCGCGCTCGGACCGCGAACGGCTGCGCTCGCCGCTCGCGGACGTCGCCGGCATGCTGCGCTCGTTCCACTACGCGGCCTACGGCGCGCTCACGGGCGAGCTCTCGGGCAGCCACGTGCGCGAGCACGATCGCGCCGAGCTCCTGCGCTGGGCCGCGTTTCACGAGCGCTGGGCGAGTGCCACCTTCCTCGCGGGTTACTTCGCGGGCATGGCCAAGACGGACCTCTTGCCCGCTCCCGGACCCGAGCTCGAGCTCGAGCTCGACGTGCATTTGCTCGAAAAAGCGCTGTACGAGGTCGGTTACGAGCTCGACGCGAGGCCGCGCTGGGTCGAGCTGCCGCTCCGCGGGCTTCTCGACGTGCTCGGCCAGCCGGCGCCTCCGTCGTGATAGGCCTTCCCCGGTCGCCATGTCACGGGTCGGACGGCGCGGTCACGCGGGTGTTCGTGCGCTCGCGCTCGCCGTTGCCGCGTGCACGCCGAAGTCGGCGACGGACGCCGTGACGCCGAGCGGGGACGGCGCGCTCCCGGGCCCGCCGCACTCCGCGCCGAGGAGCCCCTCCGCACCCGTCACGAGCGCGCGTGCGGAACCCGACGCACCCGTCACGAGCGCTCGTGCCGAACCCGATGCCCGGCTTCCGCTCTTTCTGCTCCGCGACGTACCTCTGCCCGGAAGGCCGGTGCGTTTCGACTACCAAGCGCTCGACGCGGCCCACGGCCGCCTCTTCATCGCGCACATGAACGACGCGTCGGTCGTCGCGGTCAATCTCGCGGACGCGAGGGTCGCGCACGTCGCGCCGAACATTCCGCTTCCGCGCGGCGTCGCGCTCGCGAACGAGGCGAACGCGGTCTTGGTCACGAGCTCACCGCACACGCTCGTCATCCTCGACTCGGCTTCGCTCGCCGAGCTCCGGCGCGTCGACACCGGAGCGGGACCCGACGGCGTCGCTTGGGACGCCCGCGATCGCATGATCGGCGTCTCCGATCAGACGGAGGGCGCGATTTCCGTGATCCACGCGGCCGGCGCCGGCGAACGTCGAACGCTGAAACTCGGGAAGGAAACAGGCAACGTGGCGTTCGACGCGCGGCGCGGCTTGTTTTGGATCGCGGTCGAAACCGTGCGGCCGCCGGACGAGCTCGTCGCGGTCGATCCCGTCGGCCCGACGCGGGTGCGCTCCGTTCCGCTGCCCGGCTGTTCGGGGGCGCACGGCGTGAGCCTCCATCCCGACGGCGCGACGGCGTTCGTCGCGTGCGAGGACGACGCGAGGCTCGCGCGCGTGTCGCTCGACGAAGGGTCGGGCGCGACACTCTCGCTCGCCCCGACCGGCGCCGAGCCCGACGTGCTGGCGCAAGATCCGTCGCTCGGTTGGCTCTACGTTGCGGCCGAGAGCGGCGAGCTCAGCGTCTTCGACCTCTCGCGGCCCGGACTCGTGGGCCTCGGACGGCAGCGCCTCGCGGAGGGAAGTCACTCGGTCGCCGTCGACCCGGCCACGCACCGCGTCTTCTTCCCGCTCGCCAAGGGGCCGGGGGGAACGCCCGTGCTCCGGATCATGTCGCCGTCCGGACTCGAGCGCTGAACCGCGCGTTCAGTGCGTCACGCCGAACGACCAGGTGAACCCGGCACGCACCTCGAACACGCGCTCCGAGTCGCGCGAACCGACGCGGGCGGCGCCGTCGAGTGCGAGCGTCTCGCGCACCGGATCGATGAAGCCGAGCAGCGCGGAAACGGCCGTTTCGGCGTGAAACTCGCGGTCGTACTCGAGCTCCGCCACCGGGCGCGCCCCCGCGACGAGCGCCGGCCCCTCGATGATTCCGTCCACGACGACGTCGGCGTTCTCCGCGCGCGTGCGGGCCGCCTCGAGATTCAGGTGGAACTTGGCGAACGGCAACACCACCGAACCGATGAGCGCGGCGCTCGCCCCCGCGCCGGACTCACCGTGAACGGTCGGGAGCAGCGCGCCGACTTCGAGCGCAAGGCTCGGGCCTTTCTTCCCTTGAAGCGCTCCCTCGACGAGCACCGTCTTCACGAACGCGCCGTCGTCGACGAGCCCGAAGCGAGAACCGGGTGCGCCGAGCGACGGCATGAGCTCGTGGAGCTCGAGGACGAGCTCGACGCGCCGGACGCGCCGTAGTTCAGGATCTGACTCGGCGTCGAATACGTGGCCGCTCCTTGTCGCAGGTACCCGAGCATTCCGGCTTCGAGCTCGAAGGTGCCGTACTCGGCGACGGAGCCGTCCGTGCCGTCGAACGGCCGGTACGCGAAGGCCGGCGTGCTCACGAGCACGAGCGAAAGCGCCGGTAAGATTCGGGAAACGCGCACGCCCGGGAGTATAGGGCTTGCGCGGTTACTTCGAAAATACTAGAAGGACGGCGTGCCCTCCAAGCTCGAGCGCCATGCGGAGCAACTGGCCGCGCTCGGCCATCCCGTACGGCTCGCGATTCTGCGTTTCGTCGTACCGTTCGGGGACACCGGCGTCCCGGCCGGGGAAATCCAGACGCACATCGACCTCCCGGCCTCGACCTTGAGTCATCACCTGAAGCGCTTGGTCGATGCGAGCATGCTGACGAGCCGGAGCGAAGGGACGTTCCACTACTACGCGGCGGACTACGCCGGGCTCCGTGGCCTCACCGACTACTTGTGGGAAGACTGCTGCAAGCGTGGTCGAAGCCAGGGCTGTTGCTGAATTTTTTTGCTCCACTATTTCGAGTTTTTTGGAAGGAGATCATCGTGCAAATACTGAAGCCCCATGTTTCGCTGAACGTCTCCGTGCTCGATCGGGCGGTGGCCTTCTACGAGAAGGCGTTCGGCGTGCCCGTCACCAAGCGCCGTCCCGGCTACGCGAAGTTCGATCTCGAGAGTCCGGCGCTCAATCTGAGCATGGTCGAGGCCCCGCGGACCGGCGTGAACGCGAGTCATTTCGGCATTCAGGTCGCGTCGAGCGCCGATGTCCTCGAAGCCAAACGGCGCTTCGACGCCGCGGGACTCGAGACGAGGACCGAAGAAGATACGAACTGCTGCTACGCGGTGCAGGACAAGGTGTGGATCGAAGATCCGGACGGAAACTCGTGGGAAGTCTTCGTCGTGAAGGGCGACGCGCCGACGCTGCGTGACGCGCCGAGCACCTGTTGCGCGCCGTCCGCGAAGTCGAGCTCACCGAGCTGTTGCCGATGACGACGCCGCTGCCTCGACGCGCCGTCGCGGAGGCGCTCGCTACGGCGTTCCTGCTCGCCACGGTGATCGGCTCGGGAATCATGGGGGAACGTCTCTCGGGCGGCAACGTCGCGGTCGCGTTGCTCGCCAACACGGTCGCCACGGGCGCGGGGCTCGTCGCGTTGATCGCGACGTTCGGTCCGCTTTCGGGCGCGCACATGAACCCCGCCGTCACGGTCGCCGAAGCCGCGCGCGGCGCCTTTCCGTGGCGTGACGTTCCGGCCTACGTCTGCGCCCAGGTGCTCGGCGCCTTCGCGGGCGCGGCCGTGGCGCACCTCATGTTCGAGGAGCCGGTCGTCTCCATGTCGCTCCACGCACGCGCCGGCGCAGCGCAGCTCTTGAGTGAGTTCGTCGCGACGTTCGGCCTCCTCGTGGTGATTCGCTCCACGGCGAGGCACCGGCCGGCGGTGGTCCCGTTCGCGGTCGGCGCTTACATCACCGCCGCGTATTGGTTCACTTCCTCGACTTCGTTCGCGAACCCCGCGGTGACGCTCGCGCGCGCGGCGAGCAACACCTTCGCCGGCATCCGGCCGGCGGACGCTCCCGGCTTCATCGTCGCGCAGTGTCTCGGCGCCGGAGCCGCGACCGCCGTCTTCAACTGGTTCTCTGCCGGTGCCGCCATGCCGGAGCCGGAAGTGGAAGGAGTGATCCCGGAATGACTCGAACGCCCGAAACCGTCCTCTTTGCTTGCATCCACAACGCCGGCCGCTCCCAGATGGCGGCGGCCTGGTTCAACCGACTCGCTGATCCGAACAAGGCTCGCGCCGTCTCGGCGGGCACCGAGCCCGGCACGCGCGTTCATCCGGAAGTCGTGACGGCGATGGGCGAGGTCGACATCGACCTCGGAGGCGGCACACCGCGACTCCTGACCGACGATCTCGCCCGAACGGCGTCGCTGCTCGTCACGATGGGCTGCGGTGAAGCGTGCCCGTACGTGCCCGGTCTCGAACGGCGCGATTGGCCGCTCGAAGATCCGAAAGGCAAGCCGGTCGAGCGCGTCCGTGAGATCCGCGACGAAGTTCGCGCGCGTGTTTCCGCTTTGCTCGAGGAGCGAAACTGGGCCGCGGCCGCCCGCTGAAATTTCGTACGGAGTGGGGCGGGCACGAGCGCGGACGGCCGCGGGGCGCGGATCTGCTAGCCTCGCGCGAGAGCCATGGGGATGACCGAGGCGTTCATCGAACGTGAGCTGGCGGCGGCGCGCACGCGTGAGGCGGAGTACCGAGCGCGCCTCTCGCGCCATCGTGATCTCGCGCGCAAGCTCCGTTCGCACGCCGCGCTGCTCCGGGACGCCATCAAGGATTCGGGCGGCGCCGGCAGCGTCGAGGCTCTGCTCGCGAACGTGGCGCGCTTGACGAGTCACGCGCTCGAGATCCCGCGCACCAGCATCTGGCTCTTCGACGCGAGCGGCCGGTACCTCGTCTGTCGTTTTCAGCTTCCGACGCCGCCGGAGGGCACGCCGGAACCGCACATCGAGGTCGCGAGCTGCCCCGGCTACGTCCGCGCCATCATGCAGACGGAAGTCGGCGCGGTGGCGGTGGACGACGCGCTCACGGACGCGCGCACCTCCGAGCTCCACGACTATCTCGTGCGCAATCGCGTGGGCGCGCTGCTCGACGTGCCGCTCATCGGCCCGGGCGAGCTCCGCGGCGTGCTCTGTCACGAGCACCAGGGCGCCGCGCGGCACTGGCAAGAGGAGGAGATCGACTTCGCGGCCGACGTGGGCGCGCTCGTGGCCCTCACGCTCGAGGTGGAGCGGCGGGTTCACGCGGAGCGAAACCTCCGCGGCACGGAGGCCAAATACCAACACCTCGTGGAGTCGCTGCCCGTCGTCGTTTACTCCTTCGACGCGCGAACGGGAGTGCTCGACTACCTGAGCCCGCGCATCGAAGATCTCGGCGGGCGGCGCGCGGAGGAGTTCTTGGTTTCGGGCGGCGTCGAACGCTGGGTCGGTGCGGTCGTGCCGGAGGATCGCGCGGGCGTCCGGCGACGGCTGTCCTCGCAAATCGACGAGGGTTTCGAACCCGAGCTCGTCTACCGCATCCGTTTGCCGGAAGGCGCGCTGCGCTGGGTGCGCGACACCTGCGCCGTCGTGCGCGACGCGCACGGAACACCGGTGGCGGTTCAAGGCACGCTCGCCGACATCACCGTCCAGAAAGAGGCGGAGCTCAAGCGCGCGGAGCTCGAGCGGCGCTTCCAGACGCTGCTCGAAGGGGTGGACGTGCTCGCCGTCGTGCTCGACGCGGGCGGTCGCGTCGAGTTCATCAACGACAGCTTTCTGAGGCTCACCGGTTACGTGCGTGCGGAGGTGATCGGCGCCGACGGCTTCAGCCTGCTTTTGCCGTCGCGCGACAGCACGCGCGTGCGCGGTGATTTCTTGGAGGGGATGCGACTCGGCAAGGTCGTGCGCCACTTCGAGACGACCATTCGCCGGCGGGACGGCGCCACGCGCAAGGTGCTCTGGACCAACACGCCGACGCACGCGACGGACGGCTCGGTCGTCGGCAGCTCGAGTCTCGGCGTTGACATCACCGATCGGCTCGAAGCGGAGGCGCTCGCGCTCCAGGGCGAAAAGCTCGAGAGCCTCGGGCGGCTCGCCGCCGGCATCGCCCACGACTTCAACAACCTCCTCACCGTGATCGGCGCGGCAGCCGACCGGCTCCGCTCGCCCCGCGGCGACGCCGCCGAAGCCGCGCTCGACATCCAGGCGGCGGTGCGTCAAGCGGCCGAACTCACGCGAGCGCTCCTCGCCTACGCGCGGCGCGAGCCGATCCGTCCCGTGGCGCT
Source organism: Polyangiaceae bacterium (assembly GCA_035499895.1). Classification (GTDB taxonomy): domain Bacteria; phylum Myxococcota_A; class Polyangia; order Polyangiales; family Polyangiaceae; genus PMG-095. The sequence continues at coordinate 12,646 of DATJXW010000167.1, forward strand.
CGTCGTCGACGGGCTCGTGCGCGAAACCTTGCCGATGCTGCAGAAGCTCGTGCCCCCGGGCATCGCCTTCACCTTCGAGATCGCCTCGAACGACGCGAAGGTGCTCATCGACCCGACGCAGCTCCGGCAGGTCGCGATGAACCTGGTCGGCAACGCCGTCGATGCCACGGCCGGCCACGGCTCGACCATCCGTCTTTCGACTTCGGTCGTCGTCTTCGAGCCCGATCAAGCCCGCGCGCACGGCCTCCAGACTGAAGGTACGTTCGTCCTCCTCTGCGTCGCCGACGACGGCCCCGGCATCGCGCCCGAAATCCTCGATCGCATCTTCGAGCCCTTCTTCACCACCAAAGCGAAGGGTGAGGGCACGGGCCTCGGCCTCGCCATGTGCGCCTCGATGGTGCGCGGCGCCGGCGGCAGCATCACGGCCGAAAGCGCGCCCGGAGCCGGCGCGACCCTCCTCGTCTATTTGCCGACCGTCCCGTGAGCCGGGCTACCCACGACCCCGGCGCTCTGCTAGTAGAAGCCGCCCGAACGATTCACCAAGCCGAAGTGGCGGAACCGGCAGACGCGGCGGACTCAAAATCCGTTTCCCAAAAGGAGTGTGGGTTCGACTCCCACCTTCGGCACCAGCACTCGAGTCGACTTTGACGTGAGCGGGCGGGCACTCCGCGTTCAGAGCGCGTCGGCCACGAACAGATCGAGGCCGCCGGCGTTCGAAGCCGCAGAATAATAGAGCCTCGCACAGGGGCCGTCGGGCGCCGCGCTCGCGAGGTCGCCGAGCGAGACGAATGCGTCGAACGCGTCGCCGAGCGTCGGCCGAAAGGCGCCGCGAAACTCGCCCGCGATCTCGTCCCGGTAAAAGAGCGTGAGGCCGTCGCTCGAGAGTCCCGTCGCGATGCGCCGCTCTTGACCTTGCGCCCACAGCCGCTCCTCGCCGAGCAGCGCCTCGCCGAACGACCATTGGCCGAGCCACTCGGAGGCGAAAAGCGTCGGCCGAGAACCCTCGTTGCTCGGCGACACGAAGGAGTAGACGAGCAAGCTGTCGCCGGCGCCGAGCAGCGGCTCCATCACGACGTCGTTCGTGGGATTGCCCTCGAGCGCCGCGTTGAAGGGCAAGAAGTCGGCGTCGTCGGGCGAGTCCGAGAAGGGCTCGCCGCGCGCCGGCCGACTCACGGCGAAGAAGCCGTCCGTCCTCGCGCCGACGATCTCGAGACCGTCCGCGCTCACGGTCACGGCCGCGAAGTCGAGACCGGCGGCCACCTCGACGGGCGCGCCGAAGTCGCCGTCGGCGGAGTCGCGATCGGCGACGTAAAAGTGCGAGCCCGTCGCGAAGACGAGCGTCAGTTCGTCGGGCGTGACGCCCTGAAGCAGGTCGTCGTCCGGTGTCGAGAGTGCGAGCTCCGTCCCGACGCCGAAGCGCAACCGCGGGGAGCACACCGGAACGGGCCGCTCCTCGCCGCCGGGCGCGCCGGCTTCCGCCGACCCTGCGCCCTCGCCGGCCGCGCCGCCTCGGCTCTCGTTGCCGCCCGCGCCGGATCGACCCGCGGCGGCCCTGCCGTTGTCGTCGGTAGGTGCACCCGCGCCACCTTCACCCGCGGCGCCAGCCGCGGTGTCCGCCTCGCCCGCGTTCGAGCCGCCACGGCCCCCGGTCGCCGTGGCTCCGGTGCCGCCCGCGGCGAGCGCGAAAGTACCGCCCGCGCCGTCCGGGTTCGCATGCGTGAGGCTCGCGGGCGCGGGTTTCGAACCGCGAGCACACGCCGCCGCAACGAGGACCGAGGCCGCGAAGACGAGCTGCGACCGCGCGCGCCGCCGGCCGCCGGCGTCACTCCGCCGGAACACAGTCATAGGTCACGTTCCAATCCTCGAGCACCGGTGTCGCGAGGCCGTCACTCGAGGGCGAGAGCGTGACCGTCACGCGCAGCCAGTCGAGGTTCGCCGAAAGCAACGCCGACTCGAGCGCCGTGCCTACGTCCTTGCTCTCGGGCGCGGCCGGACTCTCGACCGTGGACGTGGAGGCGCCGAGGCTCACCGGAGTCGCGCTGTCGAGCCCGTCACTCGTCGGTGCGGTGCGTACCTCGAACTCCACCGCGCTGTCGCCCGGCGTCGCGAGGTGATAATCGAAGAGCTGCCAGCGCGGCAGATTGCCGGCCGTGCAATCCGCTTGGTAGTCGCGGTCGAAGCTCGCAGCCGCGTAGCTCGGCGGGGCCGAGCAGGTGAAGTTCACGCACGTCGCGCCGGTGCAGCAATCGGCAGAGCTGTCGCAGCTGTCACCCTGGCTCGCGCAAGCGCCGCTCAGAGCCTGGCAGGTGCGCGCCGGAGCCCCCGAGCTCGGCGTCCAGCCGGCCGTCACGCGGCACGCCGTCGTCGGCGGCGAGTCCCCCCCACCGCAACACTCGCTGCTCAGCGTGCAGCTTTCACCGGCACCCTTGCAGAGCGAGGGCACGAGGTAGCCACGCTCGTTCACGTAGTGGTTCTGGCTCGTGATCGGCGCGACGTTCTGGCCCGGCAAGAAGAACGCGGGATGACTGCGGTCGCTGCCGTCGGCCGTCGTGTCGTCGATGGCCGCGACCCACAGCATCGACGCCGCGCAGGTGAAGTCCGTCGGCGTGCCCGTCACCGAACTGCCGGCGGACGCGCGTGCATTGAATTGATTGCCGTACGCGCGCGGGCTCGTGAAGATCGCCCAGCGGTATCCGCCGACCGAAAACGGCAGCACCGTCGGCTGGTAGCTCTTTTCGGCGTCGCTCGCGTCCTCGCCGTTCGTGAGGGACGAGAGCTCGACGCGTGTCGCCGTCGGGTTCTGACTGTCGATCGAGTAGATCTTGCCCGGCCAATAGCCGCGGGTCGTCGGGCTCATGCTGCCGTACGCCGCCTCCTGACAGGCGCGCGCTTGCGGCGTCAGCGTGCCGGGGCTGTTCGAGGCGCAGAACTCGTTCGGGTCGGTCTCGACGTACACGATGCTCCGGCTGTCGCTCTCGAAGAACGGCCACTTCATCGGCGTTCCCGCCACGAGCGTGTTGAACGTGTTGAGCAGGCGCTTGCGCCCGGAGATCGCGAGCGTCGCCGGATTGAAGCTGAACATCGATAGACCGCGGCGCCAGCCGGTATCCGCATAGCCGCTGATCGAATCCTTGTCGGCGTTGACGTACACGACTTTCGTCCCGTCGGGCGAGATCGAAGGCACCATCATCGAGGGGAAGTTCGGCGCGCTGTCCGCCGCGAACGTGATCGACGTCGAGTTGAGCGAGATCGCGCCCGTCGTCGTCACGCGGAAGACCGCGCCGCGGTTCGCGTTGCCGTCCGAGACCCTCACGTCCATGCCGCTCACGACGTCCCCGTTCGCGTCCGCGTCGTTACGGCGCGTGAGCTTCCACTTCGAGGTGAGCCCGCCGGCGGACGACACGACGTACACGCCGTTTTTCTTCGCGTTCGAACCGGTCTCGTCTTTGACGAGCACGGAGTAGCCGGTCGCCATGGTCTGGCCGTCGACCGCGAGCGTGCCGTTCGAGTTCGCGGTGAGAACGCCGCTGCTCGCGCCGTTCGAGGGCAGCGTGCCCGTGGTCGCGAACATCACGCCGAGTCCGGGGTTCGTCGTCGGCACGGCGAAGTAGGGCTTCGCGTGACCGGTGACGCCCTTGACCGTCGCGTCCTCGGTGTTGTTCAGCGCGGGAGTGTTGACCGTATTGCCCCAGAACGAAGCGGCTTGGAGCGCGAGAGCGCCGTCCGGCGAGATGGCGGCGTAGGCGAAGCCGCGGCTCTGTTCGGTGGGCCAATTGGCGTCGAAATCGTTGCCGGACGCCGAGTACGCCGGGACGTCGTCGAGCGCCGTGAACGTGGGCGTGCCGCTGCTCGAGAGCCCGATCGCGTCGATGCCGCGGCTCGTCCCCCCGCCGCTCGTCTGCCAGTACTGATTGCCGGAGACGAACGTCTGGCCGTCGGCCGACACGGAGTGACACACCGGGCAGCCGGCGGTGCCGTTGAAGGGGTCCAGGTTCGGCGCGGTCGGGCTCGAGAGCTCGATTGCGCGCGTGGTCGACGTCCCCGAGGTGCCGGGATGCGTGCAGTTGCCGACCGGGCAGACGAACCCGGGCGTGTAACTCGCGGGGTTCAAGTCCGTTTGACCCGAGCATATCGAGCTCGAAGTGCTCGGCGTGAAGAGCGTGCGGAGGTACTGCGTGTAATACACGGTGCCTCTGAGCGGTTCGGTCGCGAAGGTGACGGGGATGACGAGCTCGGCGTGCATGCTGCCGGAGTACCGGCGCTGAATCACGATGTCGGCCTTGCGCTCGGCAGGCGTGTCGCCGCGCGCGGCTGTCCGACCGAACGCCGTCCATACCTCCTGCGGCGGGCGCCACGCCGGCACGCTGGGGTCGAGAGTGCCTTCCCTGGGGGCACTGCCGTTGTAGATCTTCGAGTACCAAAAGGTCGGCGAGCTTGCGTTCGACGGGTAGCGCAGCGCGACCTCGACGTCGCTCGCCGGGTTGCCGCCGGTCATCCATTGGATCAGCGGTGCTTTCAAATCCAGGGGGAAAACCGTGCCTTTGTAGGGATAGAGCGTGCGGCCGCTACCGGTCGGGCCCGTGCCGACGAACGCGGCGGCGATGGTCGGGCTCGTGCCGGCGTCTTCCACGTCGACCACGACGTCGAGTGCCGCAGTCGCACTCGCGAGCGCATTCGACGCAGTCACCGTGATGCGGCCCGCCGTCCCCGCGAAGACGCTGACTTTGCCGTCGTCGCCGACGACGGCGCGATCGTAGCCGTCGAGCGACCAGCTCGGCGTCACGACGGTGCCCGACGCGTCGCACGTCGCGACGAACGTGACCGACTGCGACGGCGTCGCGACGAGTGTGCCGTCCGCGCCGATGCCCGTCACCGTGATGGTCGCGTGCGCCGGCGTCACGCTGAGCGAGCTGCAGTTACCGGCGTTGTTGCCTTGGGTGAGCGTGACGCCGTCGGGGCTCGAGTCGAGGCCCGGCCCGAGCGCGAGACCGTCGGGGGTGTCGTCGACCGTTCGGCAATAGGGATCGCACGGCTCGTCGCAGCTCGCGCTCTGCGCGCCGAGCGCGAGCGGCCTGAGCGCGCCCGAGTGGACCTGCGTCCCCGGCCGCGCGAGGACGCGCGTGTGGTCCGCGCTGCATTCGCCCCAGCTGCCGCCGTCTTCGCACGTTCGCTCGCCGAGGGCGCACGTGACGCTGCCGGCGCTCATCGCCGTCGTCGTGCCGCAGGGGACCACTCTGCCGGGCTCGGAGCATGCGCAGCCGGCGTTCGGAGTCGCGCAGGGGTCGCCCAGCCTTCCCGGGCCGAGCGTGCGGACGCCGACCCCGACGACCCGGTCGTCGCGCGACCCACACGCCGCGCCGAGCCCCCCGAGCAAGAGGACGCACGCCCAACGGCTGACTCGACGCCGCAGGCCGCACGAGCTCGCCGCCGCGCGCCGTAGACCCGCTCTCGCGTCCTCACGCGTCGTCGCTCTCGGGTCTCGTCCTCTCTCGCGCATCACGGGCCAACGAAAAGCGTAACCCGCATATCGTTTCACCTGCAACTAATTCGGCGCAGATTTGTCGCACCTTTGCCGGCATTCTCCGACCGAGGGCCCACGGCGAGCATGCTCGAAACCGCGGGTAATCAGTTTGAGCTCAAACTATCGTGACGCGGGTTTCGACGACCACCGTGCGGCCGTGGTTCAACCGTCGCCGACGGGGAGCTCGATGCGTGCTCGCGTGCCCTCGCCGGGGGCGCTCTCGAGCCGAATCTTCCCGCCGTGCGCTTCGACGACCTGGCGGGCGAGGGTGAGCCCGAGTCCGACGCCGCCCGCGCTCCGCGCGCGGCTGCGCTCGGCGCGAAAAAACGGCGAAAAGACGCGCTCGAGGTCGCGTTGGGCGATCCCGATGCCGCGATCGCGCACTTCGAAGCGCACGCGGCCGTCGCGACGCTCGACGGCGAGCACGATGGGCTCGGTCGTGTCCGGGCTGTATTTGGCCGCGTTCTCGAGCAAGTTGTCGAGGGCGCGGCGGAGCAAGACCGGATCGGCGTCGAGTGACGGGAGCACGTCGTCGCGCGTCACGTCGAGCCGGTGCTCGGGATGCCGGATGCGAAAACGCGCGACGCTCTCGTCGACGAGCGTCGCGCTCGCCACGCGCTGCAGGTTGAGCGACCTCGCCGGCGCGGCCCCCGCCAGCTCGAGCCGCGCCGCCGTGAGCACGTCGTCGATGAGCACCTCGAGCTCGGCCAAGTCGAGCCCGATGTCCGCGAGGGAGGCGCGCGCCGTCGCGGCGTTGCCCTCGGCGGCGATGTCGAGGGCCACACGAATGCGCGAGAGCGGCGTGCGAAGCTCGTGCGCGACGTTGGCGACGAGCTCGCGCTCGACGTGGAGCAGCGGCAGGACGACGAGGCGCGCCGTGAGGTACGCCCCGAACCCCACCGCCGAAACGCTCGTGAGAATGCTCAGCACGAGGAGCCAGGCGCCGAGAAAGCGCTCGGGCGGCTCGAGCACGAGCGTCCCGGGTCCGTTCGGGAGCACGAGACGGAGCGCGGCGACTCGCTCCGGTCCGTGAGGCGGCGGATGACCGAGGAGCGCGTGTCGCACGCCGTCGAACACGCCGGGCGGGGGCCGCGGGGGCCTTTCGCCGGGTCGCGGGGGCTCGAACCGCAGCGCCGGGAGCGCGAGGGGCGGCTCGACGTTCGAGGCGACGAGTGCGCGCCCGGCGTCGTAGATCGAAATGGCGGGACCGCCCGCCGCGCGCAGCTCCGTGAGCAGCGCCTTCAACTCGGCGGGTCGCTCGGCCACGGGCTCGACGCGGCTCATGACGTTCGGGACGTCCCAGCGCGCGGCGCGCCGCGCGACGAGCATGCTGATCGCGACGATGGACACGAGCACGACGACGAGCTGTGCCAAGCCCACCCAAAAGAGCTTGAACCAGAGTCCGGCGCGGGCGAGGCGTTTCACGGCTTCTCGCTGGCGAGCATGTAACCGACGCCGCGGATCGTCTTCAAGAAGCGCGGGTGCCGCGGATCCGACTCGAGCTTGTGGCGCAGACGCGAGACGTGCACGTCGATCGAACGATCGAACGAGTCCTCCGTGCTGCCGTGCAGGAGGTCGAGCAGCTGCTCGCGCGAAAGCACCTGGCCGGCGCGCTCGCCGAGAACCCGCAGCAGCTGGAATTCCTGGCTCGTGAGCGCGAGCCGAACCTCGCCGAGCTGCGCCGTTCGGCTCGCCGGATCGATCACGAGCTCGCCGATCGTCAACCGCTCGCGCTGCGGACCCACTTTGCCCTGCGCGCGCCGGACGTTCGCGCGGATGCGCGCCAGGAGCTCGCGGGACGAGAACGGTTTCGGCACGTAGTCGTCGGCGCCGCCCTCGAGCCCGCGCACGCGATCGGCCTCGTCGGTGCGCGCGGTGATCATGATCACGGGCACGTCGATGTGTCGGCGGAGCTGGCGGCACACCTCGTTGCCGTCGATGCCGGGCAACATCAAGTCGAGCAGCACCGCGTCGGGACGAACTCGCAAGACCTCGGCCACGGCGAGATCACCGCGCGCGACCGTCGTCACCTCGACGCGATGCGATTCGAGGTACTGCGCCGTGAGCCGCGCGAGACGGGCGTCGTCTTCGACCAGCACGACACGCAGGCGGCCTTCGAACACTTCGTCCGACATCGGCTCCATTTTAGCGCACGACGCGCGCCGCACGCGCCCTTGCAACAAAGCGTAACGCACGACGATTTTGGCCGTTTTCGCGCCGAAAACCGCGACTCGAGCGTGCGACGGATTACGGATTGTTTCGATCGCGAATGCGGGCCTTGTGATCGCCGTTGGCGGGAACATGACACTTCAAGACGAGCCCCGTGGGGCACGGAGGTCAGCATGAGCCGTCACCGAAAAACCGAAGTTTTCACGTCGCTCGCCCGGCACCTGGGCGTCGCGGCCGACGCGACCCTCGCGCGGGCCGAGCTGCAGCGCGATCTCCACCTCGAACCGCTCGACGTGGTTCTGTTCGTGCTCTCGTTCGAGGAGAGCGAAGACATCACGTTTCGGTTCGAGGATCTCGAGCACACGCTGACGGCCGGAGAGCTCGTCGACACCGTCGCCGGCTGGCTCGACGAATACGATCGCAACGAGCGCTTCGCCGACGCGGAAGAGGCGTCCTTTGCACGCAGGGGTGCCGCTTGACGCCCATCGATCGGCGCCGGCTGATCGCGCTCGGAGCGACGGCGGTGGGCGGCGCGGTCTTCGGCTGCGCGAGCGACGACGAGAGTCTCGGCGGTTCGGCAGGCACGGGCGGCGGCAACACGGCAACGTCCGGCAGCGCCGGACTCGCCGCCTCCGGCGCGGGCGGCACGAGCTCGGCCGGAACCGGCGCGAACGCAGCGACGGGGGGCGCGGCCGGCGCGGGCGACGACGTGCCGTGGGCGACGGGCGGCACGGCTTCCATGACCGACCAGGCGAGCTACCCGAACCCGTTCAGCGCGTTGCCGGATGCGTGCAGCGTCACGTGCGAGCTCACCGAGGGTCCGTGCTACTCGGCGGATTCGACCGAAATTCAGGACATCAGCTACGGGCGGCCGGGCCTGCCTTTGCGGCTCTACCTGCGCATCCTCGACGACACCTGCACGCCCGTCCCCGGCGCGACCGTCGACCTCTGGCATTGCGGCCCCGAGGGCATCTACTCGGGCAACGACGCGGCTCACGAAGACGTCGCCTTCTGCACCGGCAACGACGAAGATTTCGAGTCGCACCTCTACTTCCGAGGCAAGCAGACGACGGGCGACGACGGGGTCGTCTACTTCGACACGTGCTTTCCCGGCTGGTACGCGAGCCGCACCATCCACATCCACATGACGATCAGCCTCGGCGAGACGGCCTACGTCACGACGCAATTCGGCTTCGACGACACGCTCGACGACGACATCGTCGCGACGCAGCCGATTTACAGCGATCGCGGCAGCCGCGACACGACGAACACCACCGACACGGTGCTCCCCGCGGACGACGTCGCCGACTACGTGTTCGACGCCGAGAAGATGACGGACGGCGCCATGCTCGCTTGGAAGACCCTCATCCTGCGCTCCTCCGTCGACGACGCCATTTGTTCTCCCTCCGGGGCGGCGACGCCACCCGGAGCTCCGCCGAGCGGAAGCGCCGCTCCGTGAATTTCAGCCGCTCGTCGCCGCGCGTGGAGCGGCGCCGCGCTGCGGGTGAGCGCCTCCGCCCGCGTCAGTGCACCGGTTCGAGGCCCTGCTGCTTGAGCCAATCGGCATAGCGCTCTTTGCGCTGCTCGATTTCACGCCAGGTCAGAGGCGGCTCGGAGCGGGCGTGCTTGGCGGCGGCGGCCGTCGGCGGAGCGAACTCCGTAGCGGCGAGCGGCGCGGGTGACGCGGCAGTCGCGGCGGGCTCGGTGGTAGCAGGCGGCGCGACTGCGGCGGGCGGCGTTTCGACGGGCTCGGTGGCCCCGGCGGCGGCCGCCGTGTTCGCCGGCGGCGCGACCGCGGGAACCTGCGGGATCACTTCGGCCGGCGCGTCCGCTGGGGTCGTATCCGGCGGCGCCGGTGGCTGCGCCGCCGCCGGCACCACCGGGGGCGCGACGGGCTGCGCCGCGCGGCTGACCTGCGGCACGGGACGGGCGACGTTCGGCGCCGGTTGATCGGACGAGACGAGCGCGTGCGCGCGACTCGCGATCGACGACGCATGCGGCGCGATCGCCGCGACGCCGATACCGAGCGTCGCGAGGACGCCCGCGACGCCCAGGGCGTGCGCAACGAGAGCTCGTCGTCGCGTCGCGTTCGGATAGTGCAGCGGCACTTCCAACTCGTCGTCGTGCGGCGCATTCCAAAATTCGGTAGGTGTACGCGAATTGGCCATGCTGACTCCGTTGCCGTTCATGGACTGCATCGGCCGTGCCAGCGGCCGCTTTGCGTCCTATCCCGATCTAACCCTCGCGAGCGCGGCGAGAATAACACCGAGCTATGGCACAGTCGTGCTCGCGCGCACAATTATAGGACAAATTGCTACGCCGCTCTGCGCGCGTCTCCAGCGTACGACTTTTGACTACACGCCCGTAGGGACGAGCGTGACGTGATCACTGAAAGGGCGCTCGATCACGCGATCGAGCCGAAAGCCGGCACGTTCCGCGAGGTTTCGAAAGACGGGCAGCCCGCGCGGGCGCGTCGGGATACGGCTCGTGGCGCGCAGGCGTTGCATGGGCTCGTCGGCGCGCGTCACGGAGCCGACCACGACGAGCGCGGGTCCGGAGCCCGCGCGCAGCGTGGCGAGGTTCGCGAGTATTTCTTCATCGGAGCCGTACTCGAAGAGGCCGCCTTCCGACGAAGCGATCGTCATGGCGCCGCGCGCTCGCGCTTCTTCGAGCACGGGCACGAGCGCCGTGGGGTTCGACCAGTCGTAGTGAACCCGCTCGAAGCGCACGTCGAGCCCCGCGAGCGCGGCGCCCGGCGCGCCGAGAGCGGCGAGGGCGCGGGCGCCGAAGTGGGGACCCGCCGTGTCCAAATCGAGGACCACGATCTCGACGTGGCGACCGGCGAGGACGTGCGGCGCTTCACCCTGCAGCAGGATGAGCGCGTTCAAGCAGTCGACGGCGGGACCGCCCGCGATGCTCAAGAGGTGAAGCGGGCGCTCGGGCGGCGACGCGTCGAGCGCTCGGCGCGCCGCGTCGGCGATCAAGCGCGCCATGTCCGAAAGCCGGAGCCGCATCGCGAACGTGGGCAGCGCCGCCGCGATTTTGCGATCGACGGGCTTCGCGTAGGCGTCTCCGAGGTTCTCCGGTCCGAGCTTCAGGAGATACGTGTTCATTCCGCTCAGAAAGGAGCTCCCCGCCGCCCCGATGGCGCGGCCGAGCACGGACCCCCGCAAGAAGAACCTGACGAGCGGCCTGCGCACGAAACGCGGCAACTTCGCGAGCGGATCCTGCTCCTGCATGAACGCCGTGACGCGCGCCCGCTGCTCCGCTTCGCCGAGTGAAACCGCGAACGCCGAGTGCGTCACGTCCACGATCGGCAACTCGACGCCGTCGTCCGTCACGGCGTACCGGACACCTTCACGCTTGTGCCGCTCCGGCAACCGCAGCGCCGGATTCGTCAGCTGTTCCATCGAGGATCATTACACGATTTCGGGCCGAGAACGCAACGGCGCTCTTCCCCGGCCCGCACGACGAAGCGTCCCTTCACGCGCCGGAAGCGCCGCCCATCTGCCGCGTGAGCTCGTTTCGGAGTCGCTCGGCGTCCGGATGGCGCGGCGAGCTTCCGCCGTGCGGGCCGAGCTCGGCGCCGATCTTGTCCGAGAGCAGCATCGCGAGCAGGGCTTCCATCACGTTGCCGCTCATGCCGCCGCCGGAAGCGCCGTTGCCGCCGCCCTGGCCTCCGATCACGATCTTCGGGACCACGTCGACGCGCGAGGCCTCGATGGCCTGGGCGAAGCGATTCATGACCTCTTGCGTCAGCTGGAAGCGCGGGCCGCCGTAGGCGCGCACCTGCTCTTCGATGGCGAGCGCCTGGGCCACACCGACGCGCGCCGTCTGCTCGGCTTGGGCGTTCGCGAGCGCTTGAATCTTCTTCGCCTCGCCTTCGCCGAGGATGCGCATCTTCTCCGCCTCGGCCTGCGCGAGCGCCTGGATTTGGGTCGCCTGCTGCTGGGCGCGCGCGAGATCGGCCTTGCCCTGGTTCGTCTGGACGCTGATCGAGATCTCCGACTCGGTGATGTTCGCCTGCTGCTTCGCGCGCGATTCGGCCTCGCGGAGCTCGCGTTCCTTGACGGCGGCCTTCTCCTGCCGCGTGTAGGTCTCGACCTGCTCCTCGGCGATCTGCCGCGAGCGAAGCTGCGTCAGGATTTGCTCGATCTGCCCGCCCTGCCCCGTCGGCGTGCCGATGAGCACCTCTTGGAGCTCGAGGTTGTACTGGCTGAACTTCTCCTTCATCTGCTCGCCGGCCACCTGCTGAATCGCACTGCGATCCTGCAACAGCTGAATCAGCGTCCGGGTCTGCCCGACGTTCTTGAAATAGGCGGACACCATCGGATCGAGCGTCTGCTCGACGAGGCGCTTGATGTCGCCGAAACGCTGGATGACGAGCGGCGCCTTGCGGTAGTCGATGTGCACGACGACCGAGAGCGGGAGCGAGGGCTCGAACGCGTCTTTCGTGATGAGCGACACCTCCGCCAGGTTTTCGTCGAACTTGTGCGAGCCCGTCTCGGTGCGATTCCACTTCAGGATGAAGTTCGTGGTCGGCACCATGATGACCTTGCCCGCGTAAGTGTTGAACGCGTACTTGCCGGGCAAGAGCGGCTCGATCCAGACGCCGCGCGTCCCCTTCTTCACGAGCTCGCCGTGCTTGTACGCTTCACCCGAAATGTCGACGCCGGCGTCGCCCGTGTAACTCACGACCACGCCGACGGTGCCGACCTCCACGACGGTCTTCGGAATGGCTTCCACCGTCGCGAACAGGCGATTGATGTAATACGTGCCTTCGACGAGCGTCTGGAGTTGACGTCCGCGCTGTCCGCCCGCCGCGAGGAACTTCTCCGGATCCTGAAAGCTGTTGTGGTAGGTGTCGGGCTGGTTCGCGTCGTCGCCCAGCGTGGGCGCGATGATTTGGCCCGGTTGCATCGAAGGCCCGTCGTGCACGGTCACGACGCCGATGGCGTCGTCGGTGCCCTGAATCACGACGGGAACGAAGCCGTAGCGCGCTTCGATGAGCTGCGACATGCGGTGGAACACCTGGTCTTCGCCCTTTTCGAGCGGCAGGTAATACACGCGCTCGTTCGTGATCACGACGAACTCGGCGAGGTTCACGGCGTAGGTGCCTTCACGCAGGATCTTGCGCTGCGGCCCCTTTTGACCGCCCGCGGCGAGAAAACCGCGCACGTCTTGAAAGTCGGTCGCGGTCACGTTCGTCGCGAGCGCTTGGGCCGGCGGCAACGGCGCGCCGTCCCGCGCGAAGACGTAGCCGATCTTCCCCTGCGGAATCGTGACGAGCGGCATCGTGTGCACGCGGTACTGGAGCGGCCACAAGAAGTGCAGCCCGCCGCGCAAGACGTCGGGCTGGAAGCCGGCCTCCCCGCGCAGCGCCATGAGTCCGTGCTTCACGGAGCCGCTGCCGCTCAATCGCTTTTCGACGATGCCGACTTTGTTGTTCGGAATCAGGCGAAAGCCCGACAACAAGAACAACAGCGCCACCAAAACGACGGGCGTCACGAACCAATGCTCGACCACCCACGAAAACACCGAGTCGATCATGGGCGGTGAGGGTAATCATGCCGAATCGCGCTTGCACGACTCGGCCCGCCGATTCATGCGATGCCCCCGCAACTCAAGCGTAATTGGCGCGTCGGCTGTCACTAGAAAGCGCAGCACGACCGAGTTTGTACAAAGTGAATCGAATCGGCACTACGTCCGTCCGCGTGCAAGTCCGCCCTACAACTCAGCGCGACGCCGCGAGCAGAGGCCGTCCGACCGCGAGCAAACGCCCGCCGCCGCCCGCGCCGTTCGTCGCCGCTTCACCGCCGTGCACGATCGAACCGCGCGTGAGCTCGCGCCCGTCGGCGAGCACGAGCTCTCCCGCGAGCACGAACGCGCTCATGCCGTCGGGCACGCCGAACGTCGCGCCGGGTGCGAGGTCGACGTGATACGCGCCGCTCTGGCGCGTGAGCGTGAGCGCGTGAACGGAGGTCATGCCGGCGAGCGGCGGCTCGGGCTCGGCGCCGCACCAGGAACGTTCGCGCAGGAGCTCGACCGTGGGAATGGCGCGGCCCTTCAAATATCCGGGCTTACTGACGCGAACTTTCACCCGTTCAATCGTCGCGCGCCCCTCCCCGGCGGCGGGAACGCGCAAGAGGTGGCGCAAGATTGCTGCAGCGAGCGACTCGAGCAAACGCCAGCGCCCTTCCTGCGCGATGAACTGCACCTGATCGAGCGCCGCGACGTAATGCACGGAGTGGGTTAGATCGCCCCCGGCTGCGGCATCGAGGTCGAGACCCATGGCGAGCTCGAGCTCGAGGGCTTGGGGCGCTCGCTGCTCGTCCTCGTAGAGCCCCACGATGCACGGGAACCCTATCTTCGTGAGATAGATCCAGTCCGAGTGCTCGTTGTTCACTGCGCTCGAATAGCGGCAAATTCCGGGGAGAGCAAGGCGCGGCCTCGGCGCGACCGGCTGAGGGTACTGATCTTTGCGAACTGCGCGGAAACATGGATCACGCTATGCTTTCTTCCATGCAGGGTGGCCGGAGACTCGCGGCTTCCGTCGTATCGCTCGCGGCGATGGGGGCTTTCGTCGTCGCTTGCAGCTCGAACAGCAAAGATCAGCCGGGGCACCTCACGTCGATGAGCGCGGGGACCGGCGGTTCCGCGGCGAGCTCGAGCGGCGGCACGAGCAGCGGCGGCACGGCGACCGGTAGCGGCGGCACCGCGACGGGCGGGAGCTCGAGCATCACGCTCACCGGCGGCACCGCCGGCTCGAGCGCGGCGACGGGCGAAGGCGGCGTCGGCGCGGGGAACGCGCAGTGCGGCGGCGACGAGTACCAAGCGATGCTCCTGCCGCTCGATCTCTACGTGATGCTCGACAGCTCGGGCTCCATGCTCGACAC
>DATJXW010000168.1:0-30021 GCA_035499895.1 Polyangiaceae bacterium
AGACGGGCGAGTGCTTCGGTTTGCTCGGCCCGAACGGCGCCGGCAAGACGACCACCGTCGAGATGATCGAGGGGCTCTATCGCCCCGACGCCGGCAGCATCGAGCTCTTCGGGCTCGCCTGGGGGTCAGGCAAAGATCGCGAGATCAAGGAGCGCTTCGGCGTGCAGCTCCAGGAGACGCAGCTCGCCGACAAGCTCAGCGTCGCGGAGGTGCTCCGGCTCTTTCGCTCCTTCTATCGCAAAGGCCGCGACGTCGACGAGCTCATCGGGTTGCTGTCGCTCGAAGAGGAACGGGATCGTTACTTTTCGCGCCTGTCGGGCGGGCAGAAGCAGCGCGTCGCGGTCGGCTGCGCGCTCGTCGGCGATCCGGAGCTCCTCTTTTTGGACGAGCCGACCACGGGTCTGGATCCGCGCGCGCGCAAAGCGCTCTGGACCATCGTCGAGCGCTATCGCGAGGACGGGCGCAGCGTGCTCCTCACGACGCATTACATGGAAGAAGCCGCGGCGCTCTGCGATCGCGTGGCGGTGATGGACCAAGGCAAAATCATCGCGCTCGGGACGCCGCGCTCGCTCGTGGACAGCCTCGGCATCGTGCAGTTCGTCGAGTTCGACCTTTCTCGTCCGCTCGACGAGGCGCCGCTCGCGGCGTTGCCGCACGTGGCCGCCGTGACGAGCCGCGGGCAGCATTACCGGCTGCGCGTCGACCGCAGCCTCGCGGCCCTCACGGCCGTGCTCGGCGAGCTCGAGCGGCAAAACGTGCAGCCGATCGGCCTGAGCACGCATCAGGCCACGCTCGACGACGTCTTTTTGCATCTCACGGGGCGCGCGCTCGGGCGCGAAGCCGCGGAGGCCACGTGACGCCCGTCCCGCATCCGCTGAGCGAGCTCGTGAAGGCGCGCCTGCGCGAGTTCATGCGCGAGCCCGGCTACGTGTTCTGGGTGTTCGGGTTCCCGCTGCTCCTCGCCGTCGGGCTCGGCATCGCCTTTCGCGACCGTGCGCCGGAGCTGCCGCGCATCGCCGTCGTCGCCGAGGCCGACCCCGCCCGCACCCAGGCGCTCTTCGCGAGCAAGGAGCTCTCCGCCGAACGCTTGCCGCGCGCCGAGGCCGAACGCGCGCTCGGCCGCACCAAATTCGATCTGCTCGTCGACCCGGCGCCCGACGGCGGCGTGACGCTGCGTTTCGATCCGTCGCAGGAGCGCTCGCGGCTCGCGCGCGCCGTCACCGAAGACGTGCTCGAGCGCGCGGCGGGGCGCACGAACCGCGTCGCGGTCCGCGACCGCACCGTCGCCGAGAAGGGCTCGCGCTACGTCGATTTCCTACTGCCGGGCCTGATCGGGCTGAACCTGATGGGCAGCAGCATGTGGGGCATCGGGTTCAACCTCGTGCTCGCCCGCAAGCGGCGGCTGCTCCGGCGCTACGCCGTGACGCCGATGCGCCACAGCCACTTCCTGCTCGCCTACTTTTTCTCGCGCTCGATCTTCCTCGCGCTCGAGCTCGCGCTCCTCGTCGGCTTCGGCAAATTCGTCTTCGGCACCACCATCCAGGGTAACCCGCTCGACGTCTTCGTGCTCGGCGCGGTCGGCGCGGCGTCCTTCGCCGGAATCAGCCTGATCGTCGGGGCACGGCTCGACAACACCGAAGTCGCCAACGGCTGGATGAACTTCGTGATGCTCCCGATGTGGATCCTCTCGGGCTCGTTTTTCACGTACGAGCGCTTTCCCGCCTGGCTCCGGGTCCCGATTCGCCTGCTGCCGCTCACGGCCGTGAACGACGCCCTGCGCGCCGTCTACAACGACGGGGCGTCGCTCTTCGGCGTCGGTTTCGAGCTCGCGGTGCTCGCGGCGTGGGGCATCGTCGGTTTCGGCGTCGCGCTCAAAACCTTCCGCTGGCAATGAGGGTGTCCCGCACCGGGGCCGAGCCCTGACCCTGGCCAGGGGGCGGGACATCGCGTAAAAAAAGCGGGAGTGTCGGATTCGGAAGCGAACATCCGCGACGGCTTGCGCTGCTTGATGCTGTCGGGTTCGTTGTTCCTGCGCGCGCACCTGTCGGCGCCGTGGGCCTACGAGTCGCCGAGCGCGACCGCGATGGGCCACTTCCTCGGCGCGAAGGACGAGCGCATCATCATCTTCCACGTCATCACGGCCGGGCGCTGTCGCCTCGAGCTCTCGTCCGGCGCGGGCGGGACCGATCTCGAAGCCGGCGACATCGTGATCATGCCGTTTTGCGATCAACACGTGATGGGCGATCCGCGCATCGAGCGCCCCATCCCGATCGGACAAATCTTGCCGGAGCCGGCGACCACGCCGGTGCTCGAGTGGGGCGGCGGCGGCCCCGTGATGAGCATGGTGTGCGGCTACCTGCGTTCGGACGACGCGCCGCTGAACCCCGTGCTCGCGTCGCTGCCGCCGCTCATTCGGGTGCCGACGGCGGGCGGCCCGCTCGGCCACTGGGTGGAGGCGAGCATTCAATACGCGATGCACACCGCCGCGCAGAAGCGCGTCGACGATCCGCTGCTCCAGCGCTTACCGGAGCTCCTCTTCACCGAGTGCCTGTGCGATTTCGCGAAGCGGACCGCGGGCGACGGCGACGGGTGGCTCGCCGGCCTCGCCGATCCCGTCGTCGGCCGCGCCCTCGCCTGCATGCACCGCGAGCCCGAGCGGCCGTGGACGTTGAAGGAGCTCGCCCGCCGCGCCGCCACCTCGCGTTCGGTGCTCGACGAGCGCTTCCGCCACCTGCTCGGCCGCGCGCCGATGAGCTACCTCACCGCCTGGCGACTCCAGCTCGCGTCGCGCCGCTTGCGCACGAGCAGCGACACCATGGCGGAAGTGGCCGGAGCCGTCGGCTACGCCTCGGAAGCCGCCTTCAGCCGGGCGTTCAAGCGCCACGTCGGCGTCTCGCCGAGCGAGTGGCGGAACGCGGGCTGACGCCGCGAGCTTACGAGCGCCGGCGCGCCCAGTGGCCGCGTTCGCGCAGGTAAGCGCGCGGGGTCGTGCCGCGGAGCGCGCGGAAGACGCGGTGGAACTGCGCGTAGCTGCCGAAGCCGGCCGCGAGCGCGGCCGCGAGCAGGTTCTCCCCGCCCGCGTCGAGCAGCACTTGGAAGCGCTCGAGCCGCAGACGGTTGCGGTACTCGACGAGCGACATGCCCATCTCCACCTTGAACACGCGCGCGAGGCGGCTCAGGCTGATGTCGAGCGTGGCGGCGAGGTCCTTCCCGCCGAGCGAAGGGTCTTTCGCGAGCAGGCGCACCGTTTGGCGCACGAGCGGGTGACCGGCGGGCGTGCGCGCGCCGCGATGCACGGCTTGGCCGTGCGTGAGATCGAGCACCGTGCCGAGGAGCGAGCAGAGCACGGCGAGGCGCGCCTGCTTCGACGGATCGGGCGGATCCCCCGTGAGCCCGGAGTCGTTGAAGACGATGCCCATCGCGGAGCGCGCCGAGCGAATCGGCGTGCACGCGACCCAGCCGCGCCCGACGACCTTCGTCTCGTTCGTCTGCTGCACGACGATGGGGCAGTTGTCCATCATCGTGAACGGAATGCCCTGCGCCGCGCGGCGGAAGCACTCCTTGTCGTTGTCCCCGAAGTCGTACATCACGTGGTGCTCGTCCACGAGGTGCCCGTCGAGGTCCGTCCCCCACGTCCCGAGCATCAGATTGCGCGGAGCGTCCAACAGGAAAATCCCGACCCGCTTGAGCCCGATGCGCTCGAGCGCGATCTCGGCCGCGCCCTTCAGCATGGCGTCCACGTCGTCGAGCAAAAGCAGCTCGTCGAACGCGGCGATGAGCGAGCTCAGCTCCTCGGGCGCCTTGCTCTCGAGCATGGCGGGCTCGGGGGTGTCGGACCCGAGGATCAACGCCCAATCGACGCGCCTGCGCAGAGCCACGACCTTGCGTGATCCGTACCACGGCGCGGTTGAAATCGTGCGGAGGGCCGTACCAGAAATGGCCTCCGCGGCTGGCCACGGCTCCGGAATCAGATTTTCCACGGTGCTGTCAGGCCTTTTATGCGAATCAGGACGTGTCTGGGAAGATGGCGTCGAGGTGCCCGGGGCGGCTTCCAATGCAAGAGGGGCCAACGAAAGAGCATTCCCGCAACCCGGCTCGCCGGATCGCGACTTTCAGTCAGTGCCTATTTTGAGGCAACCGCGCGGCGACCAGCGGCAGAGTCAGTAGAAAATGGTAGCCAGCCGGTGCTCCGCGCGGGCGACGCGAGCGCCGACGCGTGGCAAGGGCATTCCCGGACGCCGTCGATCGGTTCCATACTGCGCGGGAATTCACGACACGCACATGGCGAACCTTCGAAGTCGACACCGCACCTTACGCGGCTCGGTCGCGCTGCTCGCCGCGGGCGGCTGCGTCGTCCTCGCGTGCTCGAGCAACGACAATTCCGGCGGCGGCGGCTCCGGCGCGGGCGGCACGGCGCCCGGCACCGGCGGCACGACCAGCGCCGCGGGGACCGGAGCGAAAGGCGGAGCGGGTGGAACCGGCGGCACGACGGGCGGCACCGGCGGAACGTCGGGTACGGGCGGCGCCGCGATGGCGGGCACCGGGGCGATCGGCACCGGGGGCACGACCGCACAGGCTGGTTCCGGCGGCAGCACGGGCGTGACCGGCGGCTCGGCCGGCACGAGCGCGGGGGCGGGCGCACCCGGTGGCGGCGCTCCGGGCGCCGGCGCCGGCGGTACGGGCAGCGGCGCGACCGGCGGCGGCGCCGGCACGACCGGCGGCAGCGCCGGCACGACGACGGGCTCGGGCGGTGCGCCGGCGGGCGGCATGGGCGGAAGCGGCGGCGCTCCGGCGACGGACTACACCTGCAACGAGGTGATCGGCATCGACAGCACGAGCGAGTGGTACATGGCCGGTTTCGAGACCTACGTCCCGGACGGCAAGTGGCAGCTCGTCTACCACCACCCGGGCTACATCGAGGATTGGGGCAAGGCGTCCGACGACGTGTGGAACAGCTCCGTGACGATGGTCACCTCGCCGTGCACCACGAACTCGACGAACCCGGACCGCGTCATCTTCAACATGTTCGCGGACGGCAGCGACTCGAGTATCACGAACAAGGCCGCGTTCGCGTCGGGACTCGCCGACGTCATCACGCAGATCAAGGCCCACTATTCGAACGTGAAGCGCATCGACCTGCTCACGATGACGCGCGGCCCGATGAACGTGGCGTGCAGCTCGAGCAACGCCGCCGGCAGCATGATCCCGCAGTACGAGGACGACGCGGTGCAGATGGAAGTCGCGAGCGGCCCGCCCGCGATCATCGCCAGTCCCGCGTTCTTTGCGCCGGATTGCACCGATTTCGACAGCACGGGCGGCCCGCATTTCAGCGACACCGGCAAGCCCATCATCGCGAAGCTCTACGGCCAATACTACGCCGCCGGAAATTGATTTCGCCTCTCGGTGGCGAGCCGGAGAGTGGTAAGCAAGGGCTCGCACCATGAACACGACGCTTTCGACGCGGACGTTCACTCGCGCTCTCTTGGTTCCGTCGTTGCTCGCCGCGTGCGGCTCGCCTCCGGAAGCGGCGTGCCCGACGGTGCCGGTACCTGCAGCGAGCGCGGCGCCGGTCGCCGTCGTCGCGACGGCTCCGAGCGCGGTGCCGCTTCCCGTCGTCCCGGCGCCGCCGCCCGAGCCCGCCGGGCCCGACCTGATCATCGTGAGCGTGACGAACTCCGCGTCCTTCGCGCGCACGAAAGAGAGCATCACGCTCACGCTGGACGAGCTCGAGAAGGTCGCGCCGTCACTCGAGCTCAGAAAGACGCTCGTGTTCGACGCCGCCGGGACGCCCGTGCTCTCGCAGGTCGCGGCGACGAGCGCCGGCGCGGATCCGAGCGAGCTGATTTTTCAAGCCGATTTCATCGCGGGCGAGACCAAGTCGTTCCGCCTGCGCGCGGGTGAGCGCAAGCTCGCGCCGACCTCGGCGTATCAGGTGTACGGCCGCTTCGTGCGCGAGCGCCACGACGACTTCGCCTGGGAGAACGACCTCGTCGCGCATCGCATGTACGGCCCCGATCTCGAGACGACGAAGAAGGAGCCGCTCGTGTCGAGCGGCATCGACGTCTGGGCGAAGCGCGTCCCGCGACTGCTCGTGAACGAGTGGTACATGACGGACGACTACCACCAGGATCACGGCGACGGCGCCGACTTCTATTCGGTCGGCAAGACGCGCGGGTGCGGCGGCGACGGCCTCTGGGTGAAGGACAAGCTCTCGGTGTCGCGCAACTTCACGACCTCGCGCGTGATCGCGAACGGGCCGATCCGCCTGATTTTCGAGCTCGACTACGCGCCGTGGGACGCGGGCGGCGTCAAGGTCGGCGAGACCAAACGCATCACGCTCGACGCGGGCAGCTTCTTCAATCGTTTCGAGAGCACGTTCAGCACCAAGAAGGCGCTGCCCGTCGCGATCGGCGTCGCCAAACATCCGGGCAACGCCGAAGTCTTCGACTCGGGGACCGAATCCTTGCGCGTGTGGGAGCCCGCGGACGGCAAGAACGGCAACTACGGTTGCGCGGTCATGCTGCCGCCCGGCAGCAGCGGCGCCGAAAAGCAGACGGACGACAACTACCTCCTCGTCACGAGCTCGAAACCGGGCGAACCGCTGCGTTACTTTGCCGGCTCGACCTGGGATCGCGCCGGTCACGTGACGAGCGCCGACGCGTGGGGCGAGACGGTGCGGAAGTTTGCGGCGCGACTCGCGTGGCCGCTCAAGGTCGCGCTCGTGGCGGGCCCCGGCGCGACGCCCGCACCCACCCCGACGCCCGCACCCAAAGCGCCGTAGACGCGCGGAGTCGCGGCGCTAGAATCGAAAACGCCATGCCGAACGACGTGAGTCTCGACAAAAAACAGCTGATTTTCTCGGGCACCGCGTCCAAGCGCGGCCGCTTCGTCTCCGTCACGCCGAAGAACTCGAGCCTCGCGCACCTCGCCTACGGCCGCATCCGGCTCGACGCGAGCGAGCCGCGCGCCGCGTTCGAGACGGGCGAGCGCGAAACCGCGTTCATCGTCATGAAGGGCGCGTGCGAAGTGCGCGTGAACGGCGAGCGCTACGAGCTCGGCACGCACGACGGCATGTACATCCCGCGCGGCTCGCGCGTCGAAGTGTCGAGCCAGGAAGAGCTCGACATCGTCGAGTGCTCCGCCGACGTGACGGGCGACTATCCCCTCCAAATCGTGCGCTACGCCGACGTGAAGCAAGATCCGGCGCTCAAGTTCACCGCCGGCGGCAGCGCGACCACGCGGGACCTCAACATCATCATCGGCAAGAACGTGAACGCCGGCCGCCTGCTCGCGGGCTTCACGCGCTCGGCGCCCGGCAACTGGACGAGCTGGCCCCCCCACGAGCACACGCAGCTCCTCGAAGAGCTCTACGTCTACTTCGACATGCCGGCCCCCGCGTTCGGGATCCAGCTCGTTTACACGGAGCCCGAGCGCCCCGAATTCGCGAGCGTGGTGCGCGACGGGGACGCGGTGCTCATGCCGGCCGGCTACCACCCGAACGTGGCGGCGCCCGGCCACAGCATCAATTTCGTGTGGATGATGGCGGCGCATCGCGAGGTCGACGATCGGCTGTTCGGCGTCGTCAACGTGCAGCCCGGCTTCGATCAAGCGGGCTCGGGGCTCGAGGCGAGTCAGAAGCCGACGACGGGCGCCGCGCGATGAGCTCCGCAGGCGGCACGCTCGGCGCGTTTCGACTCGACGGACAGCGCGCGCTCGTGACGGGCGCGTCGAAGGGCATCGGCGCCGCGCTTGCGCTCGCGCTCGCGGAGGCGGGCGCGGACGTGGCGTGCCACGGCAACAGCCGCGCGCCCGACGAAACCGCCGAACGCGTGCGCGCGCTCGGCCGGCAGGCGCTCGCCGTACGCGGCGATCTCGGTGAGCGCGACGCGGCGCCGGCGATCGTCGACGCGACGCTCGCGAAGTTCGAGCGCATCGACATCCTCGTGAACAACGCGGGCACGATTCGGCGCGCGCCGGCCGTCGAGTTCGCGGAAGCGGATTGGGACGCGGTGCTCGAGGTCAATCTGCGCAGCGTCTTCCGGCTGTGTCAGCTCACGGGGCGCGGCATGCTCGAGCGCGGGCGCGGCAAGATCGTCAACATCGCGTCGCTGCTCTCGTTTCAGGGCGGCATCACCGTCCCCGCGTACGCGGCCTCGAAGGGCGCCGTCGCGCAGCTCACGAAAGCGCTCTCGAACGAATGGGCCGCGCGCGGCGTGAACGTGAACGCCATCGCTCCCGGCTACATCCGGACCGACAACACCGCCGCGCTCCAGGCGGACGCGACGCGCAATCGCCAAATTCTCGAGCGCATCCCCGCGGGCCGCTGGGGTGAAGTCTCCGATCTCACGGGCGCCGCCGTCTTCCTCGCTTCGCGCGCGAGCGACTACGTGAACGGCCACGTCCTCGCGGTCGACGGCGGTTGGCTCGGGCGCTGACGTCGTTTGCGCGGTCCTGACGCGGACTTGGCGCTTCGCGCTCACCCACCGTCCGACTGCCAACCACGCCGACAACCAAGGAGCCATTGACCTCACTGGAGCGCTCGTGAATCATCGGTGAGTGCCCGGTGGGAATGCTCTGAGGCTCTTTCACGGCGTCGTCGTCATGGGGGCGGCGCTCGGAGCGGGCTGCGGCATGAGCAAGGAGGACGGCACGCCGGGCGGAGGCCCGGGCGGAGCCGGTGGAACGACGGCGCTCGGCGGAACGGGCGGCGTCGCGGGAGCGCAGCAAGCCGGACGGGCTGGGACGCCGAGCGCCGCGGGCACGGGGAACGTGGTCAACATCCCCTGCTCGGAACCAGGCCTCGACTGCAGCACGAAGGGCGGCGGCACCCCGGAAACGCCGCTCGGACCCTCCGATTGCGCGATGCCCCAGCAGTTCGCCTTCGCCGGCGTTCAACACACGTGTTCGGGGGAACCCGCTCACTACGAGTGCGACGTGGCGGCGCCGCTCGTTCCGACGGACTGCGCGCAGACGTACCAATTCGACTGTGCGGACTACACCTCGAATTGCGGATGTTACTGCGACGCGAGCGCGCCGGGCGACGTGAGCGCCTGCACCGCCGGGGCCAACCCCGTGCTCGAGTGCCATGCCTACGATCCTCCCGTCGGGTGCAGCTGCGCCTACCTCGCACCGGCGATCCTATGAGCGCGCTCGACGTGGAGACGCTCCGAACCGCGCCGGACGAAGCCATCGACGCGCTCGACGACGAGCTCCGCGCGACGGTCGGGCACGAATGGCTGCGTCGGGCGGACGTGGAGCTCACCGCGTCGTCGCTGACGGCCAAGCTCGTGCAGGGCCTCTTGCTCGACGGCGCCACGCCGGAAGTGATCGAGCTTGCGACGAACGCGGTCGGGGAAGAGGCGCGGCACGCTCGCGTCTGTCACGCCGTTGCCGAACGTTACCTCGGCCGGAAGTTGCCGTACCCGCGGGCGCGACGCCTCGAGGAGGCGCGGTTCGGCGACGCGCCTCCGGCCGTCAACCGCTTGCTGCTGTTCGTCCTGCATTCGTGCGTGAATGAAACGCTCGCGACGGTGTGCCTGCGCGAAGGGCTCAAGCTCGCCGCGTCCACCGTCGTCAAAGCCGCCACTCGAGAGCTCCTCAGCGATGATCTCAACCACGCGCGCATGGGTTGGGCGCACCTCGCGTCACCCGCGCTCGACGACACCGCGCGCGCTCACGTCGGCGCGGCGCTGCCCGTGCTTTTGCGTCTCGGCCGCGACGGTTGGCTCGACGAGCCGCGTTCGGGCATCGACGTTCCGGAACACGGTGTGCTCGGCAATCCGTCGTTTCCGCCGCTCTTGCGTGCCGCTTTCGACGACTTGATTTTGCCGGGCTTCGATCACGTCGGCGTCGACACGCGGCCTGCACGCGAGTGGTACTACTCACCATAACTTTCATCCGCCGTTGACGGAGCTTCGAGGGCTGGCGCCCGACGCCGCGCGCGGCTACACCGGAGACCACCCGTATCGATCGTGAATTTTGGAGCCCCACTTGGGTGAGGCCCGCAAAATTCACTAGCTTTTGGCGTGGTCTGTCTCGTTGGTGCTTTCTTGTTTCGATACACCCAAGCGAGCTTGGGTGTAGGGTGGCGAGCATGAAGAGCGTGGGAGGCCTGGTGAAGGGCAAGGCGACCGGCTTGACCGCGATGTTGCTCGGGACGGCCGCGGTGAGCGGCTGCGGCTCCGATCGACACTTCTCGTGCAAGACGGCGGCCTGTGAAGCCGCGGGCAGCGGCAACACGCAAGCGGGCGGCGGGGGCGGCGCCGGCAAATCAGGCAGCGGCGGGGCGAGCGGCAAGCCGGGTAGCGGAACGGGCGGCAGCTCGACGGCGGGTGCGTCGACCGGAGGCGACAGCGCGAGCGGGGGCAACACCTCGAGCGGCGGCGACACTTCGAGCAGCGGCGGCACGAGCAACACGGGTGGCACGACGCACGGAACCGGGGGCTCGGGCACGGGCGGCACCACGAACGAATCGTCCGGCGGTGATACGGGCGGCGCTCAGGCGGGCGACACGGGCTCGAGCGGCGCGAGCAGCGGGACGGGCGGCTCGAGCGGCTCCGCGGGCAAAGCCGGCACGGGCGGCTCGAGCGGAACCACCGGTGGCTCGAGCGGAGCCGGCGGCTCGAGCGGAGCCGGTGGCTCGAGCGGCACCGGCAGCGGCCCCACGCCTCCGTCGGTGACGGCGGTGAGCCCGGCGAACGACGCGACCGGCGTGGCGCCCGACGGGACGATCCAGATCACGTTCAGCGAAGCGCTCCAGAGCAGCACGGTGAACGGCACGAGCGTCACGATCTCGCAAAACGGCACCGCGATCAGCGGCACGGTGACGTACGCGGGCGTGACGGCGACGTTCACGCCGAGCGCGCGGCTCTCGCTGCTCGGTGACTACACGGTGAAAGTGAGCCACACCGTGCAGGATCTAGCGGGCACGAACCTGGCCGCGGATTTCTCGTCGACCTTCACGGTGCGGGACGGCGCGTGGGGCAGCCCGCAGGCGACGGTGTGCGGCACGGGGTTCATCAACGCGGCCGTCGACGCGCAAGGCAACGTGCTCGTCACGTGCAGCAACACCTCCTCGACCACGGGCGTCTACGCCGCGTGGTACCGGCCGCCGCGCGCGGGTTCCGCGGGGGGTTGGGACACTCCCGCCACCATCGAGTCATGCACCAATTGCTACTCGCCCAAGGTCGCGGTGAACGCGAGCGGGACGGCCGTGGTCGGCTACTGGAACCCCGGGTCCGGCTCGACGGCGACGTTCAAGGCGCGCCAGTACCGGAACGGAGCGTGGGAGAGCGCGTCGCAAAGCCTCGTCACGGCGTCCGATCCCGAGGATTTCGCGCTCGGCGTCGGACCGTCGGGCGACGCGCACATGGCGGTCTACGGCGACGCCACGCTGTCGACGCGCCACACCGACACGAGCGGCACCTGGAGCAGCGCGGTGACGGACACCTACGCGACGGTGGCGAGCGGCTCGACCTTGGCGATGGCCTTCACGCCGAACGGCAACGGGTTACTCGCGTGGCGCACCGACGCAAACTTCAGCGACCAGAACCCGCATTACACCATTCGCACCACGCGTTATTCGGCGACGTCGAAAGCGTGGTCCGCCGACACGGACGTGGACGGCATCACGGAGCCCACCGGCGGCGGACTCGGGCCGCCGTCGCTCGTGGTCGACGGCAGCAACAACGCGATGCTCGCGTGCACGTTCGTGGACGAAACGGCGAACGGCGGCGTCTACGCGAGTCGCTTCACGGCCGCGAGCGGCTGGTCGACGGGAACACCGATCGACAACCTGCAATATCAGGATCTGAGCGACGAAGAACCGACGGCGCTCGCGTTCGACGGCACCGATTTCGTCGCCGGGTGGATGCAGCCGACGGCGCAGGGCAGCGCGCTCCTGAACGCGTACTCGAATCGCTACCACGGCGGAACCTGGGGCACTGCCGAGCTCCGGAGCGACGGCCAGTCCGGCGTCGACCCGAACGGCGTCGGCATGGCCTCCGACGCCTACGGCAATTCACTCATGGTCTGGACGGAGCAAATCGGAACCACCGCCGACTTCGACGCGCTCTTCTCGCGTTATGCGAACGGCGCGTGGAGCGACCCGGCGCAGATCTTCACGCAAGCCGCGCGCTGGGGCGCTCGCCTGGTCGGCGCGCCGAACGGCGTCGCGGCGTTCGTCACGAGCTACGTGCCGAGCGGCTCGAGCACCGCGACGTTCACCGTCGTGATCTTCGACTGACGACTCCGCGTCCCGTGTTCGCGCGCGCGGCGCCGAGCACGCGCGTTCACGCGCTCGCGGCGGGCTCGAAGCGCGGCGCGAGCAGGTGATTGAGCGCGAACGCGACGAGGTACGCGCTGCCGCAAATGGTGAAGAGCACCGCGTAGCCGCCCGTGACGTTGCCGGCCGCGGTGAAGCGATCGAGCAGCTTTCCCGCGTAAATCGGAAACAGCATGCCTCCGAGGGAGCCGGCCATGCCGCCCATGCCGACGACCGAGCCGACGGCGTCCCGCGGGAACATGTCGGAGACGCTCGTGAAGAGGTTCGCGGACCAGGCTTGGTGCGCGGCGCCCGCGAGCCCGATGAGCAACACGGCCGACCACGCTCCGACCTGCGTGACGCCGAGCACGGGCACCACGAGCAGCGCGAAGACGAACATCGAAATCTTGCGCGCGCGGCTGATGCCGACCCCGCGCCGAACGAGCCGTCCGGGCAGCCACCCGCCGACGATGCTGAGCACCGTGACGATCGAGTACGTCGACATCAGGTAGACGGCGCCGTGCTTGATGTCGAGCCCGCGCGTCTTCTGGAAGAAGTCGGGCAGCCAGGTGAGAAAGAACCACCACACGGGGTCGGTCAGGAACTTGCCGACGATGAACGACCAGGCCGCGCGTTTGCCGAGCAAGCTGAACCAAGTCGGGCGAGCTGCGCGCCCAGCGTCGTCCTGAGCGTCGCTCCGGATGTGCGCGAGTTCCGCCGGCGAGAGGCGCGACGCGTCCTCCGGCGCCGAATAGACGGGCAGCCAGAATCCGAGCCACACGAGACCGGCGACCCCGGCCGCGACGAACGTCGAGCGCCAGCCCCACGTGGACGCGAGCCAAGGCACGACACCCGGCGCGACGATGGCTCCGACGTTCGCGCCGGAGTTGAAGATCGCCGTCGCGAGGGCGCGTTCACGCCGCGGGAACCAGGCGGCCACGCTCTTGATGGCAGCCGGAAAGTTGCCGCCTTCACCCAAGCCGAGCGCCACGCGCGCGTTCACGAAGCCGCTCACCGAACCGGCGAGCGTGTGGCTCATCGCGGCGACGCTCCACGCGCCGATCGAAAGCGCGTAACCGACCTTCGCGCCCACGCGATCGATGAGCGCGCCGAAGAGCAAGAGCCCGCACGCGTAAGCGCCCTGGAACGCCGCGTTCACCTCGCCGTACTGCGTGTTCGACCAGCCGAGCTCGTGCTCGAGCATGTCTTTCAGCAACGACAGGATTTGACGGTCGAAGTAGTTGACCGTCGTCGCGAAGAAGAGGAGCGCGCAGATGAGCCAGCGGTAGCGCCCCGGCCCGCGCGTGGGAGCCGTCACGGTCGGTTACCAGCTGAACGTCATACCGCCGTTGAAGCAGTGCAGAACCTGCTGCTCACCGAGGTACCACGTCGCCTGGGCGCGGAAGTAGTCGAGGTCGAAGTGGACGTTCGGCGTCATGTGATAGACGACGCCCGCGTTGATGCCGAGCTGATACTTGATGACGCTCGTCGCGATGACCTGGGTCGCGCCGCTCGCGTCGCGCGGGTCCGGCGCCGTGAGCTTGTCGACCGCGTTCAAGAACACGCGCGTGATGCCGGCCCCGCCGAAGAGGTCGACCGGGCCGATCACGAATTGCGACTGGCCGTAGTAGCCGTCGAACAGGCGCAGGTTGCCGTTCTTGTCCTGCGCCGCGTCGCTCTGTTCGAGCGCGTAGGTGAGACCGAGACCCTTGCCGCGGTGACCGGCGAAGCCGAGATGCACGGGGCCGATCTCGACGCGCACGCCGTAGCCGAAGCCGGCGGCCGCTTCACTGCAGTATTGGCCCGTCTGCGAGTGCGGCGGGCAGTAGCCGCCCTTGTAGATCTCCTGATAGGCGCCGTTGGCGAACGCGACGATCTTCGACGACGAGCCGATCGCTTGCTCCCACGTGAGCTCGCCTTCCGGCCGCAGGAACCACGTGCGCTGCCACACGCCGGGACCGGTGAGGGCGATCGGATCGAAGGCGCCCACGTCGAGGTGCAGGCCGGCGATGGTCGGCGTGCCGTAAACGACGCCGCTCGCGAAGCCGCTGCCGAGCACGCCGAAGCCGATCTGTCCGAGCGTCGGACCGTTCGAGTCGACGGCGTTCGGAAAGCCGACGCCCCAGCGGTGCGCGTACATCGTGTCGATGTCGGTCGCGCCGCGTGAATAGAGCGTGCGCGTGCGCCCGACGAGGACGCTGCCCCACTTGCCCTCGATCTTCGCGTAACCCTGGCGCACGTCCGGCGGGTTCGGATTGTTCTTCTGGCGATTCATGCTCTCGATGTACGCCCAGAGCTGGAAGTACCCCGAGATCTTCGTGTTCGTAGAGATCTGGTCGCGAACGCCGAAGCCGATCGTGTTCGAGATGAAACCGCTTCGGACACGCATCATGTCGACGGTGCCCTGATTCGTGGTCGTGCTGCCCTGCGACGGATCGTTCAGGAGCTGATTGTCGGCCGGGAGCGCCCAGCCGCCGCCCTTGATCGTGTGGAGCGGCACGCCGACGGAACCGGGCCCGGGCGCGGTGCCGGCGGGCAACACGTAAGGCGGCTGCGGGAAGCCGTCACCGTGGACGTAGCTCACGAAGCCGCCGACGCGCCCGTCCGTGTAAATCTCCCAGTCTCCGTCCTTGAACAAAGTCTTCTCGGCGCGCGCGTGACTCGACGTGAGCGACGCGACCGCGAAGAGAGCGAACACGGCAAGATGGATTCGGGCGACGCGCGCCGAAGATCGCGAATGGACCACAATCATCTCCTCGGTGACGAGTGACAACGCCCGACTCGCAGGCGTGCCCGAGACAACGCCAGACTCGGCGCGGATGCAACTAGCTGTCGACCGAAACTACTGGCTCGTGATCGTCTTCACGTCGAAATAGAACCACTGCGGGTAGAACGTGTTCGCACCGACCACGTTCGCGACCGGTTGGCTGAACGTCGGCGCCGGCGACATGCCCGACAGATCGATCTGACGCGGAACACAGCCCGACGCGGGTGTTGCGCCGCAGTTCTGCTGCGCTTTGCAGTTCGCGTCGTGCGTCGTGAAGGTCAGGGTGCTGTTGCCCATGACCTTGAAACTCGCCTTGAAATTGAGCTCGTACGTCATTTCCTTGTCGCACGAGCCGGAGGTCGACGGGATCCCGTTGAGGAAGTACGTGTTCGCTTCCCCGCTGACGGGCGGACTCACGTCGATCTCGTAGGTGTTCCAAATGCTGTCGTTGTACTGCTGCCCGCCGACGTACCAACCGTTGTTCGCCCCGGTGTCGTTCGGCTGCATCTGGTTCGCGGTGCCGCCCGCGTAACAACGCAGACCCATCGCGCCGCGGAGCTCGAAGTTGATCGTGTACACGGTGCCGGCGGTGCCCATCATCTGGAACGTCTTCGTGCGGCTCACGCCCGTCGTCGCCCACATGTTGGTCATCGGACACTGCTGACCGTTGTCGATCAGGTAGTAGTTGTTACTCCCCGGGTTATCACCGTTCGTGTCGGTGATTTCCCAGTACCAACCGTCGAGGCCGGGAACGAGCGTGTTCGGATCCATCGACCCGCCGCCCGCCGCGCCCGAACCAGCCGAACCCATCGTCATGCCGCCCGCGCCGGTGCCCGCGGAGCCGCCCGCGGGCGCGCCGCCGCTGCCGCCCGCGCCCGTCCCCGTGCCGGCGCTGCCGCCCGTGGTCGCCATGCCGGCTCCGCCGCCGGTCGCGGGCGTCGCGCCCGTGCCGCCGGTCGAGCCACCGGTCCCGCCGGTCGAGCCGCCGGTGCCACCGGTCGTCGGGTTCGTCCCGCCGGTGCCGCCGGTCGCCGGGTTCGTCCCGCCGGTGCCGCCCGTCATCATCATGGTCGAGCCGCCGGTCGTGCCACCCGTGGTGCCGCCGGTCGTCCCACCGGTCGAGCCGCCCGCACCGCCAGACGCCGTCTGGCCGGCCGTGTTTTGAGCGCCGCCCGTCGCGCCGGAGCTGACGGAGCCCGAGGGCAAGCTTCCCTGCGAGCAGCTCGCAGTGATGGCCAACCCAGCAAGCGAGACGGTGACGAAGCTCAAGCTCTTATTCATCGTAGACCTCGGTGGAGGCTCGTAGCACGACCGGCCCGAAACCTCACTCCATGTGCCTGTAACTGAGGATTGCCGCTCACCGTCCACATGAACATTGCTTGTGCTTGACTCCGCTGAATTTTTCTTCCCAGGCTCAAAGCAGACACGGTTCGCAACCTTGCAAAATTCCCGGTAGTCGCTTTGCTGATCATTCTCGCGTAACCATTTCTGGTCATCGACCAACACATTTGACGCTGGCGCGCGAGTGGGTACTCATGAACAGGGTCACTCACATGCGAACACTCATCCTCGGTTCCGCGCTTCTCATCGTCGCTGCGTGTTCGAGCAGCACGCCATCGGACGGCAACAAGTCGAGCGGTGGGTCGAGCGGCACCGGCGCGACCGGCACGACCTCGGGTGGCGCTGGTGGAACGAGCGGCAGCGCAGGAGCGCACACCACCGGCGGCAGCGGCGCGACCGGCGGTTCGACCGGCAGCGGCGCGACCGGTGGATCGAGCGCAACGGGCGGCAGCGGCGCGACCGGCGGCTCGAGTGGCGGCGCGGGCGGCAGCGTGAGCGCGGGCGCGGGCGGCTCGACGGGCGGCACCGGCGCGAGCGGCGGCTCGAGCATGATGGCGGGAGCACCGGGCGCGGGCGGCGCGGGCATGATGGCCGGTGCGGGCGGCTCCGCGGGCGGGAGCAGCGGCGGCTCGGCGGGTGCGAGCGGCGGCTCCGCGGGCACGAGCAGCGGCATGATGCACTGGGTCGGCACGTGGACGGCCTCGCCGTACGCCACGGATTCGAGCAACGCGCCGCCGAGCACGCTCGCGAACGCGGTGCTCCGCCAGGTCACGCACGTTTCGCTCGGCGGCAGCCAAATCCGCGTCCAATTCTCGAACCTCGCCGGCAACGGCGCCGTCACGATCAAGGGCGCTCACGTCGCGCTCTGCAAGGCGACGCCCGCGGTCGACAGCACCATCGACACGTCGACGGACAAGGCGCTCGCCTTCTCGGGCATGGCCGGCGTCACCATCAACCAGGGTCAAGAAGTGTGGTCCGACCCGGTCGACTTCGCGCTGCCGGCGCTCGGCAACGTCACGATCACGACCTCGTTCGGCACCGTTCCGAGCAACCTCACTTCGCACGCCGGCTCGCGCACCACGTCGTACCTGGCCTCGGGCAGCACCGATCTCGCCTCGGCGAGCATGAGCTCCGCGACGGGGACGCCGCACTGGTTCTTCATCTCCGGCATCGACGTGATGGCCGACGCCTCCGCGAAGGCCGTCGTCGCCATCGGTGATTCGATCACCGACGGCCGCGGCACCGATCGCGATCACAACAATCGCTGGACGGACGTGCTCGCCTCGCGCCTGCAGATGAACATGCCGACCGCGGACGTCGCCATGTGCAATCAAGGCATCGGCGCGACGAACCTCGCCGGAACGGGCACGGCCGCGCAGGCACGTTTCGCGCGCGACGTGTTGGGCACGAGCGGCGTCAAATACGCGATCATCCTCGACGGCGTGAACGACATCGGGAGCGGCAACGCCTCGGCGACTTCGCTCGAGACCGTTTACGATCAGCTGTGCGACGCCGCGCACGCGAAGAACGTCCTCGTCTACGGCGGCACGATCACGCCCTTCGGCGGCAACAGCTACTACAGCGCCGATCACGAGACGCAGCGGCAAGCCCTCAACGACTACATCCGCGGCAAGAGCGGTAAGAACAAGCTCGACGGCTACATCGATTTCGACGCGGCGGTGACCGACAACGGCAGTCCGCCGAAGCTCCAGGCGCAATACGCGATGTGGACGGCGAACAACCCCGACGGCAGCGCCGACGGCCTGCACCCGGGCCCGGCCGGCTACGAGAAGATGGGCGAGACGCCCGACCTCACGCTCTTCACGAAGTAGAGCCCCGGCCCCGAGGTTCGGCGGGTATCGCGCGCGCCACGGGCGTACCAAACGCGCCGGGGCGGACCTGCGCGCGCGGCGCTGGCGACCCGATTAAACGGGCCTCGCTGCGGCATGACCTTCGCTTGTCGCTCGCCGCCGCTCTGCGGCGAGCAGGAGGAATCATGTTGGGACAAATCCGCACGATCGTCGTTACGAGCCTCGTCGCCCTCGCGTTCACGAGCGGCTGCAATCAGCAAAAGGAGCAGCGTACCGAAGCGACGCCGAACGCGCCGCCGACCCCCGCGAATCCGGGCAACCCGAGCGACATGAACGCGACGGACGCCGGCGCCACGAACCCGAACGGTCCGCCCGGCG
This sequence comes from Polyangiaceae bacterium, assembly GCA_035499895.1. Taxonomy (GTDB): domain Bacteria; phylum Myxococcota_A; class Polyangia; order Polyangiales; family Polyangiaceae; genus PMG-095. The sequence continues at coordinate 18,560 of DATJXW010000168.1, forward strand.
AGCGCGGCGAACGCGGCGCAGCGAACGGCAACGGCACGGCCACGCCGAAGGATTGGAGGTCGCGCGCCGACAAGGACATGAAAGCCGTGCTCGACGAGCTCGCCGCGCTCGGCGCCAAGCCGATCGAGTCGCTCACGCCGGCGGAAGCGCGCAAGCAGCCGACGCTCGCCGACGCCGTGAACGCCGAGCTCAAGAAAGAGGGCAAGAGCACGACGCCCGAAGCGGTCGCGAAGGTCGAAAATCGCACGATCAAGGCGGGAAGCACGTCGCTGCCCGTGCGCATTTACACGCCGAAGGACGCGAAGGCGCCTTATCCGGTGCTCGTTTACTTCCACGGCGGCGGCTTCGTGATCGCGACGAACGACACGTACGACGCGAGCGCGCGCGGTCTCGCGAACGGCGCCAAGGCGGTGGTCGTCGCGGTCGACTACAGAAAGGCACCCGAGAACAAGTTCCCCGCGGCGGAGGACGACGCGAACGCCGCGTACGCCTGGGTGTTGAAGAACGCGGGTTCCTTCGCCGGCGATCCGAAGAACGTCGCGGTCGCGGGCGAGAGCGCCGGCGGCAATCTCGCGCTGAACGTCGCCATCACGGCGCGCGACAAGAAAGAGGAGCTGCCGACGCACGTCTTGCTCGTCTATCCGCTCGCGACCACCGACCCCAACACGGACTCGAGGCGCGAGTTCGCGAACGCGAAGCCGCTCGACGACGCCATGCTGACGTGGTTCACGAACGAGTACCTGCGCACGCCGGCGGACGCGAAGGATCCGCGCGTGGATCTCGTGAACGCGAACCTCGCCGGCTTGCCCGATACGACCATCATCAACGCCGAGATCGATCCGCTCGCTTCCGACGGCGAGCTCCTCGAGAAGAAGCTCGAGGCCGCGAAGGTGAACGTGAAACGCAAGGTCTACGACGGCGTGACGCACGAGTTCTTCGGGCTCGGCGCCGTGGTCGGCAAGGCGAAGGACGCCATGGACTTCGCGACCTCACGCTTGAAGGACGCGTTCGCGAAGCGGGAGCACCAGGAAGCGAACACCACGAGCGGCAGCTGAGTCGGACGACGGTACGGCGCGGCGTGAAGACGGCCGGCGCTCGGCTCCGGGCGAGCCGGGCGCCGGCCGGACGTGTGTCGCGAAAAACGAACGCGGCAGTGACCAGCCCACGCCGCGCGGCGCGGCGACGGCGGGCACGGCGCGCCCGACGCCGGCCGCAACCGGCGCGTCGCTCAGGCGTATTCGATCACGGTGCGGATCGAGGCGCCCGAGTGCATGAGATCGAAGCTCTCGTTGATGCGCGCGAGCGGGAGCTTGTGCGTGATGAGGCTGTCGATGTCGATTTTGCCGTCCATGTACCAATCGACGATTTTGGGGACGTCGGTGCGGCCGCGCGCGCCTCCGAACGCGGTGCCCTTCCACACGCGGCCGGTGACGAGCTGGAACGGGCGGGTCGCGATTTCGCGGCCGGCGCCGGCCACGCCGATGATGACGCTCACGCCCCAGCCGCGATGGCAGCACTCGAGCGCCTGGCGCATGAGCTCGACGTTGCCGACGCATTCGAAGCTGTAGTCGGCGCCGCCGCCCGTGAGCGCGACGAGGTGCGCGACGAGATCGCCCTTGAGCTCGCCGGGATTCACGAAGTGCGTCATGCCGAAGCGGCGGCCGAGCTCGGCGCGCCGCTCGTTGATGTCGACGCCGATGATGAGATCGGCGCCGGCCAGGCGCGCGCCCTGGATCACGTTGAGCCCGATGCCGCCGAGACCGAAGACGACGACGTTCGCTCCCGGCTCGACTTTCGCGGTGTTGATCACGGCGCCGACGCCGGTCGTGACGCCGCAACCGATGTAGCAAATCTTGTCGAACGGCGCGTCCCGACGCACCTTGGCGACGGCGATCTCGGGCAGCACGGTGAACTCCGAGAACGTGGAGCAACCCATGTAGTGGTGGATTTTGGTTTTGCCGATCGAGAAGCGGCTCGTCCCGTCCGGCATGAGGCCCTTGCCCTGCGTCGCGCGGATGGCGGTGCAGAGGTTCGTCTTGCGACTGAGGCACGATTTGCAGGCGCGGCACTCGGGCGTGTAGAGCGGGATCACGTGGTCGCCTTTTTCGACGCTCGTCACGCCCGCGCCCACGTCGACCACGACGCCCGCGCCCTCGTGCCCGAAAATGACGGGGAAAAGCCCTTCCGGATCCGCGCCCGAACGCGTGAATTCGTCGGTGTGGCAGACGCCGGTCGCCTTCAATTGCACGAGCACCTCGCCCGCCTTCGGCCCCTCGAGCTCGACCTCTTCGACGACCAGATCCTTACCGGCTTCGTAAGCGACTGCGGCTCGCGTCTTCATGCTTCCTCCGTGCTTCTCCAGGTACGTTCACGACCGTCAGGCGACGCGCGCTGGAATGTCCTTGGCGCGCTGGCTCGCGCGAAACTCGATGATGCGAAAGTCGGCGAGGCCGTGGCGATGGAACGGATCCTCTTGGATGATGCGCTCGATCTCGTCGCGCGTGCCGCGCGCGAGGATGATGCCGCCGTCACGCGGGATTTTGCGACCCGAGACCAAGAAGTTCCCGGCCTCGTAGTACTTGTTCAAAAACGCGACGTGCGCCTTCATGTGCGCGTCGATCTCTTCGAGAGCGGCCTTGTAGACGAGCTCGATCACGAACATGGCGCGGCAGTGTACCCTAACCCTTCACGCAGACGACCTGCTTGAGCTCGGCCACGATCTCGACGAGGTCGCGCTGCTGCTCCATCACGTGGTCGATGTCCTTGTAGGCTTTCGGCGCTTCGTCGAGGACGCCCGCGTCCTTGCGGCATTCGACGCCGGCCGTCTGGCGGGCGAGGTCGGCGACGCTGAACGCCTTCTTCGCTTGGGTGCGGCTCATGCGCCGGCCCGCGCCGTGCGACGCCGACTCGAACGAAAGGGCGTTGCCCAAGCCGCGCACGATGAACGATTTTGCGCCCATGGAGCCCGGAATGATGCCGAGCTCGCCCTTGCCGGCGCGAATCGCGCCCTTGCGCGTGACGAGCAGGTCTTCGTCGAAGTGGCGCTCTTCCGCCACGTAGTTGTGGTGGCACGACACGGGCGCGTCGAACGTGGCGGCGGGGAAGAAACGCACGACGACGTGCTCGAGTCGTTCGAGCATGACGGCGCGGTTCAGCGCCGCGTACTCCTGCGCCCAGTAGAGGTCGCGCCGGTAGGCGTCGAACGCGGGCGTGCCGGCGAGAAACACGGCGAGGTCGCGATCGGGAAGCTCCTGGTTGTGGAAGAGCCTCCGCGCGCGCTCGATGTGCACGGCCGCCAACTGAGCGCCGATGTTGCGACTGCCGGAGTGAAGCATGAGCCAGACCGAGCCGGCGGTGTCGAGGCAGACCTCTATGAAGTGATTGCCGCCGCCGAGCGAACCGATTTGGTTGGCGGCGCGGCCCTCGAGCTTCTGCACGCCCGCGTCGAGCTCGCCGAAGCGGCTCATGAGCGCGCGCGTTTTCGTCGCGACGGCTTCGCTCGCCGCGGCACACGCGGGTTCGCGGTGGGCGTCACGACCGACGGGAATGGCGGCTTCGATCGCGCTCCGGAGCGCGCGCAAGTCGTCCGGCAGCGCCTCGGCCGTGAGGCTCGTTTTGAGCGCGGCCATGCCTCACCCGATGTCGACGCCGACCGCTGCCGGCGCGACCGCGCCGCGGAGCGCAACGACCGAGCCGACCGTCGCGCCGATTCCGACGTGCACGTCGGGCATCACCGCGACGTGATGCGCGACCCACGGCAGGCTCGCGACCGCCTTGAGCTGGCGGATCGCGTCCGAGTCGACTTCATGCCGCGGAGCCCAGACGCGAATCGGCACGCGATCGCCGTTGATGAGGGTGGAAGGCATGGGCGTCGTCTCAGTAACGCCGAGGGTTGCGTTTCAAGATGCCGCGCACGTCGACGGTAAAGCGTCCCCAGCTCCGGCCGACGGCGTCCCCGGCGACGTCGCGGAGAAGATGACCGTAGAGGACGTGGCGTCCGGCCGTGGTGCGCGCGTCGAAGCGAGCGAAGAGCTCACTCCGCACTTTGCTCCACGGCCGCCCGACTTGCTTCGCGAGCCAGCGCTCGGCGGGGCCGAGCCGGTCGAGAAAGGCGCGTTCGACGGGCTTGCGGCGCGGATAGACCGCCGCGTCGGCGTCGGCGCCGCGAACGAGCGCGCCGGAAACCCCGCGCTCCGCCGAGCGTTCCTGCGCGTTCGAGAAGCGACGCCACCAGCCGTTCGAGGGCGCGCGGCCGCCCTCGATCACGGTCCTTGCGAGATTTTTCGTGGACATCACTGCTTCTCGTCGACTGGGGTTAGAGGACTCCGCGAAGCGGAGGGGGCGCTGCCGTGCGGAGCGACCGGATCGTAGCGAAATCGGAGCTCGGGGCTGCGCTTGAGCGGCAGCGCGTCGCAGAGGCGGCTGCGGAGAAAGCCCGCCGCGCGCTCGAACGCGGCGTGCCTCACGGCGAGGGAAACGTCGCGTTCGTTCGGCGCGACGAACCAGACGCGCGCGCTCGAGCCGTCGCGCGTCAATTCGACGCGCGTGACGCGCGCGCCGTCGAGGCGTGGATCACTGACTTCACTTTCGAGCAGAGAATTCAATTCTTCGCACAGGAGCCCTTCGAGACGTTGGCCGCGAAAGCCGCCGTCGCGTGCGAAGGGCTCCCGCGGTGCATGCTTGGCCATGGGAGACCTCGATCCGAAAACGTTTCGCCGCGAGCGGGCTCCGCAGGCGAGCCGTCGCGAGCGACGCGCACGGACGTGGGTTCGGCTTGCCCGCGGGAACGCGAACACAGCCGAAATACAGAGACTTCGTGCGAGGTGAGCGCGCGTTACGGCGCGCGCGAGGAGACGATCGAACATCGGTTGCATAGGCATCTAAGCATCGGCATCAGTCTCCTTTCTCGGCGCGCTTCACGAAAGCGAGCGCGTGCCCGAAGATGGCAGAAGCGACTCCGATCGTCAAGTGCCTCCGAGCACTTCGTCGATCGCTTCGTCGGTGTCGAACCATTGCCGGCGCGCGAAGCCGAGATCGATCGGCCGCTGTTGACTCCGGACGCTCGCGAGCTGGCGGCGGTTGTAGTCGCGGATCTTGACGCGGATCGACGGCGCGGCGGCGTCCTTCGCCGGGCCGTCGGGCAGCGCCTGGAACGCGTCGATCTCGGCGAGGAGGCCGCGCGTCTCGTCGATCAGATCGCGAATGGCGACCGCGAACGCCGACGGGAGCAAGCCGTGCTTCTCTTTCGCGAGCGTGAGGCGGCGCACCGCTTCGTAAGACACGTCGACGAGCTCCTGGCGGCTCATCCAGCGCGTCTCGTAGTTCAAGCGATCGCGCCAATTGAGGCTCGTGAGCGCGCGGCGGTGCTCTTCGAGCGTGCGGTGAATGCGGCGATAGCCGTGCTTGTCGGGCTCGTCGGCGATCTCGCTGCCGGGGTCGAGAAACGGGAGCATCGGGCAGACGTACGGCGTGACCGCCTTGCCCCGGTACTTCTCGAGCAGGTGCTCGCAGTACTCGACCGTCTCGAGCACGTTCTCCGCCGTCTGCTTCGGCAGGCCGATCATGAAGTAAATTTCGAACGAGTGGACGCGGCCGATGAGCGCGTCGATGAACGCTTCCATCTGCTCCATCGAGTAGTGGCCGCGACCGCTCGCGCGCGCGACCTCCATGTCGTGCGAATCGGGCGAGAGCTCGAGGACGGCCTGGACGTGCGCGCCCATGCGGGCCGCGTGCTCGACCTTGGGCAGCCGGTGCAGGCTGAAGTGCACGCACGCGACGTTCGAGTCGACGAACACGTCCTCGGCGGCGCGAAAGAGCTCCGGATACTCGTGCCAAAAATCGATCATCGTGAGCGTGTGCCGGCCCTTCGCCGAGCGCGCGACGCTCGCGAGCTCGGTCGCGAGCGCTTCGGGCGACTTGTGGACGCGGGCGACGCCGCCCTCGAGCCCCATGTAACGAGCGAAGAAGTGACGGCTCCCGCCGCACCAGCGGCAGTTGTACTCGCAGCCGGCTTGCGGAATCACGAGGTTATACGGCGTCATGGTCGAGCGCCGATCCGAGAAAATCTCCGACCAATCGACGGCCGCGCTGTAGACGCGCGGCACGTGCGAGAGCGGATTCACTACGGGCGCGCCGTCACGCTTGAAGGTGAGGTTCGGCACGCGCGCGAGCTCTTCCGGATCGCCGCGGGACGCGAGCAGACGTTCGACCGGAAGCAGCGTGTCGTAGCCGCGGATCACGTAGTCGACCGCGTCGTAGCGGATCAGCTCTTCGTGGAAGTAGGTGGACGAGATGCCGCCGAACACCGTCTTCACGTCCGGCCGCAGCAGCTTGCAGAGCTCGGCGAGCGCGAGCGAGCCGTGCGCGTGGACGAGCCAGTGCAAATCGAAGCCGATGACCGCCGCGTCGAGCGAGCGAAAGAACCGCTCGACGTCGAACTCCGCGTCGCGCAGCATGCGGGACGCGACGTTGAAGAAGCGCGCGCGGTGGCCGAGCTTTTTCGCGTGCTGCTCGAGCGCGAAAATGCCGACCGGCGGCATCTCGAAAATCGGGCTGACGTGGACGCTGTCGGAGTTGCTGAGGTACGCGAACAGCACGTCGTCGCGCTCACGAAAATCGTAGACGCTCGGCGCGTGGATGAGCGCGAAGTCGTAACGCACGCGTCCCGCCCGGGAAATTCGCAGAAGGCCTGCGGCAGGTCAAGGCCGGACCCGCTCGGAACTTGGACATCACCCCGCGTGTGTACGTAAGCTTTCGGCCGTGAGCGCTCGCGACGGCTCCCGCGTCGAGGTCCTGACGGTTTCGGGACACGACGTCACGATCACGCATCCCGACAAGCCGTATTTCACGCGAGACGCCAAGTACTCGAAGCTCGACGTCGTACGGTATTACCTCGCCGTCGCGGAGGGCGCGCTCCGCGGCATTCGCGATCGACCCATCGTGCTCAAACGTTTCGTGAACGGCGCGGAGGCGCCCGCGTTCTATCAAAAGCGCGCGCCCGCGAACCTCCCGCCGTGGCTGCGTACGGTGGAGCTCGCGTTTCCGTCGGGACGAACGGCGGGCGAAGTCGTGGTCGACGACGCGGCGGGGCTCGCGTACGTGGTGAACCTCGGCTGCATCGAGCTGCATCCGCACCCGGTGCTCGCGAGCGACCTCGAGCACCCGAACGAGCTCCGCGTCGATCTCGATCCGGGGCCGGGCGTCGCGTGGGACGACGTGCGGCGCGTGACGCTCGAGGTGCGCGCGGTGCTCGACGAGGCGGGGCTCGTCGGGTTTCCGAAGACGAGCGGCTCGCGCGGCATGCACGTGAACGTGCGCATCGAGCCGCGCTGGACGTTTCGAGACGTGCGGCGCGCCGCGATCGCGCTCTCGCGCGCCGTGGAGCGCCGCGTGCCGAAGCTCGCGACCTCGAAGTGGTGGAAGGAAGAGCGGCACGGCGTCTTCATCGACTACAACCAGAACGCGAAGGATCGCACCACGTGCTCGGCGTATTCGGTGCGTCCGACGCCGGACGCGCGCGTGTCGACGCCGCTCGGGTGGGACGAGGTGCCGGCGTGCGAACCGGCCGATTTCACGCTCGCCACGGTGCCCGCGCGCTTGCGCGAACGCGGCGATCCGCACGCGGACATCGACGCGCACGCGGGGTCGCTCGAAAAGCTGCTCGCGCTCGCCGACGCCGACGAAACGTCTGGCCTCGGCGACGCACCCTGGCCCCCCCACTACAAAAAAATGCCGAACGAAGCGCCGCGGGTCGCTCCGTCACGCGCGAAGGGCGCCGCCGCGAAAAAACCGCGCGTGAAGATGCCGCTCGTCACGGTCGCGAACTCTCCCGACAAACAAGCCGCGCTCGCTGGGCTCGAGCGCTGGAAGGCGCGTCACCCGGGCGCCGCCGCGAAGCTCGCGATCGACGACGTGCTCGTCGACGCGATGCGCGGCCGCTCGTCGACCTGGACGCGCGTGCGCGTGAACCTGCGCCACGTGCCCGAGGAAGAGCGACCCGCCGCGGAAAAACCCGACCCGGACGACGACCCGACGCGAGCGTGGCGAGAGTGGGCGAAGGCTCACCGCGCCGCGCGAAAGAGCTGACTGAGCTCTTCCGGCGGCACGACTTCGAGCTGCGCGTAGGTGCACGCCGCGGGCGGTTTGTCGGAACGCCAGCGCCGAAACTGCGCGGTGTGCCGAAAACGGCTCCCCTGCATGTGGTCGTACGCGACTTCAGCCACGAGCTCGGGCCGCAGCGGCTCCCACGACAAATCCTTACCCTGACTCCAGCGGCTGCCGGCGCCGGGCTTGCGAGCGAGCTCGCCGTCCTGAGAAAACTCGGCCCAGCGCTGCCACGGGTGTTCGGCCATGGCGTTCTCGCGATACGGCGCGAGGAATTCGACGAGCTCGCGCCGCTTCTGGTTCGTGAAGCTCGCGCACACGCCGACGTGCTGGAGCGCGCCTTCGTCGTCGTAGAGGCCGAGGAGCAGCGAGCCCACCGCTTCACCCTTGCCCTGCTTGTGCCAGCGAAACCCGGCGACGACGCAGTCGCAATCGCGCTCGTGCTTCACCTTGAACATGACGCGCTGGTTCGGCACGTAGACGCCCGTCTTCGGCTTCGCCATCACGCCGTCGAGCCCGGCGCCTTCGAAGCGCTTGAACCAGTCGGCGGCCACCCCGCGATCCGTCGTCGCGGGCGTCACGTGAAGCGGCGGCGCGAGCGAGCCCACGGCGGCCTCGAGCCGCGCGCGGCGCGCTTCGAACGGCAGGTTTCGCAAGTCCTCGTCGCCTTCGCACAAGAGGTCGAAGAACACGACGGACGACGGGATCTTCTCGGCGAGCATCTTCACGCGCGAGGCGGCGGGATGCAGCCGCATCTGCAGCGCGTCGAAGTCGAGCACGTCGCCCTGCGCGATGACGAGCTCGCCGTCGAGCACGATGCGCGGCGGGAGCGCCGCCGCGAGCGCCGCCACGAGCTCGGGGAAATAGCGGTTGAGCGGCTTTTCGTCGCGGCTCTGCAGGAAAATCTCGGCGCCGTCGCGGAAGACGAGCACGCGAAAGCCGTCCCATTTCGGCTCGAAAATGAACTCGTCGCCCGCGGGGAGCTCGCTCACGCGCTTCGCGAGCATCGGTAAGACGGGCGGATTGACCGGGAGCTCCACGCGCGAAGCCTACGCGAAGTTCGCGCCCGAGGCAGCCGTGAGCCCGGTCCGCGCGGCACCCGCCAGCGCTTCGGCGGCGACGAGTTGCCCGCACGCGCCGTCGATGTCGCGCCCGCGCGAACGGCGGACCGTGACGACGGTGGGCCGGCGAGAGAGGAGAGCGCGCGCGAACGCGTCGACGGCGCCGTCGCTCGGAGCGCGATGAGGCGAACCCGGACGCGCGTTGAACGGGATCAGATTGATTTGGTGGGGGAAGCCCGCGCACAGCTCGGCGAGGCGAACGGCGTCGTCCGGCGCGTCGTTCACGCCCGCGAGCAAGACGTACTCGACGGTGACGCGCTCGCGCGCGCGGAGCGGAAAACGCTCGAGCGCCGCGACGAGCGACGCCAGCGGATAACGGCGATTGATCGGCATGAGCGCGTCGCGGAGCGCGTTCGTCGTCGCGTTCAGGCTCACGGCGAGGAGCGGCCTCCGCTCGAGCCGCGCGAACGCGTCGATTCGGGGCACGAGCCCCGCCGTCGACACGGTGATGCGCCGCGGCGAGAGCCCGAGGCCGCGCGGCTCCGTCAAGACGCGCACGGCGCGCGCCACGGCGTCGAAGTTGTGGAGCGGCTCGCCCATGCCCATGAACACGAGCGTGAGCTCGCCCGGGTGACGCGGCCCGAGCTCGCGGAGCGCGACCAAGATCTGCGCGACGATCTCACCCGCGTCGAGGTGCCGCGTGAGGCCGAGTGCGCCCGTCGCGCAAAAGTCGCAACCGAGCGCGCAGCCGACCTGACTCGAGACGCACAACGTGACGCGGCCGCCGCCCACGTCGCGCGGCATGTGCACCGCTTCGACGCGAGCGCCGTCGCGCGGAAACGCGAGCAAGAGTTTGTGCGAGCCGTCCGCGGACGCGCGGCGCAAAACCACGCGCGGCAGCTCCGCGCCGAGCGCACGCACCCGCTCGCCGAGGTTCGCCCCGAGCGCGGGCCGCTCGGCGTGCCAGCGCCACGGCCGCTGGAGCTCGCTGAAAGTACTTTCACCGGTCTTCGCCGCGCTCGCGAGCTCCGCGGGGTCGAGCCCGAAGGCGTCGCACGCGCCGAAGGTCGAGCTCGTCGGGACTCGCATGGTCGGCATGCTAACCTACGGCGATGCTCTTGAGCTTCGTGAGGGTCTCGTGCGCGTCGGTGTGTCTCGGCTTCGTGGTGAGCTCCTGCTCGTCGCCGACGAACGGCGGCGGCAACGGAGCCGGCGCCACCGGCGGAGCGAGCCCGGGCGCGTCGAGCGGCGCGGGCGGTAGCGCGAACCGAGCGGGCCAATCTGGAACCGGTGCCAGCGGCGGCACGAGCGCGACCGGCGGCAGCGGCGGCGCAGGCGGCACCAACACGACCGGCGGCGCGGGCGGCACCACGGGCGGTTCGGCGAGCGGCGGCACCACGACGACGGGCGGCACCGCGAACGGCGGCGCGACCACGGGCGGCACGGGTGCGACCGCTGGCATGAGCGGCAGCTCGGGCACGGCGAACGCCGGAACGGGCGGCATCGAGACGAGTACGGGCGGCACGTTCGGCATGGCGGGCAGCGGCGCCGCGGGCACGAACACGGGCGGGATGAGCTCGGGCGGCGGCGCCGGCACCGGCGCGGGCGGCGCCACGACCGGGAGCGGCTGCGACATCCCCGGCAAGATCCTGTGTGACGACTTCGAATCGGAGGCGGCCGGCTCGCTCCCGATGGGCGCGCCGTGGGCGCCCCAAAACTGCTTCGACACGACGCACGTGTTGAAGGTCGACGGCGGCGCGCACCACAGCGGCGCGCAGTCGCTGCTCGGCGAGAACATCCCGTACGCCGATTGCCAGATCCACGCCGATCTCGGCGCTTCGCTCAGCGAATATTGGGTGCGCGCGTGGGTCTATTGGGGCACCGCGGCGCCCACGTCGTCGACGCACGAAGTGTCCGTGTTCGAGCTCGTGCCGCAGGCGGGGACGGACGATCCGTCCATTCGCGTCGGCTACCGCGGCGACACCTGCATGCCGGTCGGCGTCGAGCTCAACATCACGGGCGGCGGCCAAGAAGAAACGGGCTGCACCGGCGCCATCCCGATGGCGAACACCTGGTACTGCTACGTGCTCCACGTGCAGCAAGCCGCGAGCAGCGTGACGGCCGATCTCTCGATCGACGGCACGGCGCAGTCCTACACGAACCACGGCCAGCCGCAGACGGCGATCACGTCGCAGGTCGCGGCGATCGAGTACCTCCGCCTCGGCCCGCGTTCGTACTCGGGGAGCTGGTCGAACCCGATTTACGTGGACGACGTCGCGGTCGCGACCCAGGCGCTCG
>DATJXW010000169.1:0-64006 GCA_035499895.1 Polyangiaceae bacterium
GGCGGCCTTGCCGGCGTCGTCGGCGCTTTCGCGGGGGCCGCCTTGCGTCCAGCCGCGATGCGCGCCTTCGTTCGCTCCGGGTTTCGCGCGAGCCGCCTCGCGCACCGCGGCTCGCGCCGCGCCGTCGAGCGTCGAGGTGCCGTGCGCGCGCGCCCCGAGCGCTCGCTCGCGTTCGCTCCGCGCCCGCTCCGCTTCGGCGAGCAACACCTCGAGCTCCGGGATGTCGTCGTCCCACTCGATCAGCGTGGAGACCGCGCCGGCGCGCTCGATCGTGAGGCGGTAGAGATCCCACACGGGGTCGATGACGTGCCCGTCGTGCGTGTCGACGATGTGCGTGCCGAGATTCGTGTGGCCGGCGAGGTGGATCTGGACGATGCGCTCGGCGGGAACCGCTTCGACGAACGCGAGCGGATCGAGCCCGTGATTGTAGGCCGTGACGAACACGTTGTTCACGTCGAACATCAAGCCGATGTCGGCGCGCTCCGCCACTTCAGCGACGAACTCCCACTCCGCGAGCGTGCTCCCCTTGTACGTGAGGTAGCTCGACGTGTTCTCGAGCGCGAACGGTACCCCCAAAAAATCCTGGATTTTGCGGGCTCGGTCCGCCACCGTGCGCACGAGCTCGCGCGTGAGCGGCAGCGGCAAGAGGTCGTGCAAGTGCGCGCCTCCCGCGCCGCACCAACAAAAATGATCGCTCACCCAGGGCGTCTTCGTCCGCCGGACGAGCTCGCGCAGGCTCGCGAGGTACGCGGCGCTCGGTTCGTCGGGGCCGCCGATCCCGAGCGAGACGCCGTGTTGCACGAGCGGATAGAGCTCGAGCGCGCGTTCGAGATGGTGACGCGGCCGGCCGCCGGCGCCCATGAAGTTTTCGCTGATGACCTCGACGAAATCGATGCGCGGCTTTTCGGCGAAGATCCGCTTGTAGTGCGGGACGCGTAGTCCGACGCCGACCCCGAGATCCGGCAAACCACGGCGCGCGGCGCTCATCCTCGTTGCTCCAGCCAAATGAGCGCGGCCGCGGCGTCCTCGGAGAACGTCGCGGCCGGTCGCTCAGCGCTCACTCACTTCGGACAGTTGGCGTTGCAGCCGCCCTTGCCCTTGCAGTCGTTCTTGTTGTTGCAGCTGTTGTCGTCGCCCTTGCAGCCGCCCTTGTTCTTGCAGTCGTTCTTGCCCTTGCAGCACGCCTTGGCTTCGGGAGCCGCGGCGCCGCTGTCGGAGCTCGAACCCGCCGGCGCGGCCGAGTCGGCCGGAGCCGGTGCAGCCGAATCAGCCGCCGGAGCGGGCGACTCGGCGGGCGGCGTGCTGCCGCCGCAAGCGGTGATGGCGCCGAGCATGAGGCCCGTTGCCGCAGCCGTGGAGAGCGTCTTCGAGAGATTGAAAGCCATGTTTCGTATTCCTTTTGTTTTGAACGAGTCGTTGGCGAGAGGATCGCGGGCGGCCTTCGCCCGAGCGCCGCTCGTATGCCGCTCGGCTCCCATCGGTTTCCGGGCGACCTCGGCGCGGGAGTCTATCTGCTAGGCTCTCGCGGCGGCCAGCTCCGAGCGTTACGTCGACGAGCGACCGCTGGATCGCTGGAGACAGTTTTTTCATGTGGCCGGAATCAATCCCGCAGGCCGCGCTCGCCGCTCGTCGCGAACGCTTGGCGCAGCGCCTCGAAACGCCGGCGCTTCTCATTTCTGGCTTCGCGCGTCCGCGCAACTACCGGGCGAATCGGTTTCCGTTTCGTGCCGAAAGTCACTTTCTTTATTTCGTCGGCCGACCGCTCGAAGGCGCGGCGCTCGTCGTTCGGCCCGATGGCTCGACGCTCTACGCCGAGCCGCCCGATCCCGAGGAGGCGCTCTGGACCGGCCCGCAGCCCACGCTCGAGCAGCTTGCGAGCGAGCTCGGACTCGAGGTGCGCCCGATCGACGAGCTCCGCCTCGAAGAGCCGACGGCGACGCTGCCCTCCGCCGACGCCGAAACGGCGTTCGTGCAGAGCGAGCTCGTCGGGCGCGACCTCGAACCGGCTTCGGGCCCCGAGCTCGAGGGAATCGATCGCGCGCTCGCGGACGCGGTCATCGAGCTCCGGCTGATCCACGACGAGGCGGCGATCGCCGAGATGCGCGCCGCCGCGGCCGTCACGGAGCGAGCGCACCGCGCCGGCATGCGCGCGACGAGGCCGGGCTTACGGGAAGCCGCGGTCGTCGCGGCGATGGACGCGGAAATCGTCGCCGCCGGCTACACGCACGCTTACCAGCCCATCGTCACGCGCGAGGGCGAGGTGCTGCACGACGAGCGCCATCATCGGCTGCTCGAGGCGGGCGATCTGGTGCTCGCGGACGTGGGCTCCGAAACGCCGGGCGGTTGGGCGAGCGACGTGACGCGGACGTGGCCGGTCACGGGCAAGTACTCGGGCAGCCAGCGCGCGCTCTACGAGGTGGTGCTCGCGGCGCAGCGCGCCGCGATCGCGGCCGTGCGACCCGGAGTGCGCTACCGCGACGTGCACCGCGTCGCCGGCAAGACGCTGCTCGCCGGGCTCGTCGCGCTCGGCCTGTTCAAGGGCGACGTCGAGGAGCTCTACGCGCGCGGCGCCGCGGCGCTGTTCTTCCCGCACGGCATCGGCCATCTGCTCGGCCTCGACGTGCACGACATGGAGGATCTCGGTGACCGCGCGGGCTACGCGCCCGGTCGCGAGCGCAGCAAGAACTTCGGCGATCGCTACTTGCGGCTCGATCGCGATCTCGCGGCCGGCATGATCGTCACGATCGAGCCCGGCTACTACCGGATCCCGTATTTGCTCGAGCGACCCGAGGAGGTGGGCGATCTCGAAGCCGCCCTCGACCGCAAGGTGCTCGCCGAGCTCGCCGACGTGCGCGGCATCCGCATCGAAGACGACGTGCTCGTCACCGACGCCGGCGCCGACGTGCTCACGGCGAGCATTCCGAAGGCGCCCGACGACGTCGAAGCGGCCGTCCGGGGCCGCTGAACGCCGGCTCCGGTCGGTCGCGCTGCTATACTGCGCGGCAGGTGGTGGCGATGCGTTTCGGTGTTGGGGTGCTCGTCGTCGCGTTCGCGGCATGCGGCGGGCAGAGCCATTCGCATCGATCGGGCGCCGGTGCGGCGCCGGAAGCGGGCACGGGTGGCACGACGGCGGGCTCGCCCGGCAGCGGCGGCGCTACGTCGAGCGTCGCGGCAGCAGGGACGGGCGTCGGCGGAACCGGTGTGGGCGTCGGCGGCGTGGCCGGCGCTCCGATCACGTCGACCGCCGGCAGCTCCGGAGCGGCAGAGGAAGCGGGCGCCGAGACGACGCTGCCGACCAAGAACGGCATCCCCGTCGGCGACTGTACGGATCCGACACCCGAGGAGCGGATGAGCGAGGGCTGCCCGTCGCGCGAGCCGCTCTCGCCGATGGAGTATGCGTGCGACGCGGCGCACGAGGGGGTTCTCTGTCGCTACGACGTTTGGACCGAACCCGAGTTCGGGAACGCGGGACAGGACTACGTGCTCTGTGACGACGGCTACTGGTCCGCTCCGCTCGGGCAGGAATGCTCGGTCACCTGCCACGCGGCCCAGACGGGCATCGACACGCTGATGCTCGATACGTCCGATTGTTCGTCGCGCCGGGTCCTCGCGTGTGACCCCATCGAGGATTACCCGATTCCGCCGAGCGCTCAGGTGCTGATGGACACGGAGCTCCAAACGCTGCTCCAGGGCTGCGCGATGTCGAAACCCTACGGCTTCGGCGTCGAAGTCGACTTCAGCGACGGCTGCCCCTCGGAGCTCGTCACGTCCGTGTCGCTCGATCCCGACATCGTGACGTGCCTCGCTGCCGCGCTTGTGGGCGCCCGCTTCCAATGCGCCGTGCCGCTGCCGTGCGCGACGTGGAGCAGCATCCCACTCTGACGCGCCTCAGGCGCTCACGGCGCGCGCGACGCGTGCTTCGGCTTCCGCCACCGTCTCGCGCCACGCCGGATCCACCGGCGCGACGAGCTCGGCGAGATCCTCCGGCCGCGTGCCGCTCAGGAGGGCTTCGCGGGCGCGCGAGCCGCCCGTGAGCAAATCGAACGCGGGGATGGTGGTCTCGAATTCGTAGGGTGACGTGCGGAATTCGAAGCGGTCGGGAGCTTGGGCGCGTGCGAGCGCGATGAGCGACAAGTAGGTCGCGACGGGGCGGAAGAGGTCGGGGTTTGCCACGTGGAGCATGACGCCCTGGCAGCGCTCACCGGCGTGCTTTTCGAACGTCGGACGGAACGTGACGGGCCGCACGAGCGCGCCGGGGACGCCCACGTCCAAGAGGCTCTTCGCGAGCGCCGGGCCGTCGAGGAACGGTGCGCCCACGATTTGGAACGGAGCCGTGGTGCCGCGCCCCTCGGACAAATTCGTGCCTTCGACGAGACAGCCGCCGGGGTACACGAGCGCCGTCTCGAGCGACGGCATGTTCGGGCTCGGCATCACGAACGGCCGGCCCCAGGCCTGCGCGGTGCGGTAGCGCTCCCAGCCGAGCACCGGCGCGACCGAGAGCGCGCCGTCCGCGCCGAGCGCGTGGCCGTCGCGTTCGAAGAACATGGCGAGGATCTCGCCGAGCGTGAGCGCGTGCCGAATCGGCAGCGGTTCGAGGCCGACGAACGACAAGAAGCCCGGCTCCTGCGGCGCGCCCTCGAGCGTCGCGGGGTCGCCGGAAATCGGGTTCGGGCGGTCGAGCACGACCGTGTGCACGTTCGCTTCGCGCGCGGCGCGCGCCGCGAGCAACGCCGTCCACGCGTACGTGTAGTAGCGCGAGCCCACGTCGGCGAGATCGATGACGAGCAGGTCGAGCTCGGCGAGGTGCTCGGGGCGCGGAGCGAGCTCTTCGCGCGTCTTGCCGTAAAGGCTCACGACGGGCGGCGCGGGCATCTCACCCTCGGTGCGCTCGAGCGTCGCCACCGGCACTTCGGCTTGCGCGTCCGCTTCGAGGCCGTGCTCGGGCGCGAACAAGACGCGGAGCGAAACGCCGAGCTCCTCGAGCACGTCGCGCGTGTGGCGACCACGCCGGTCGACGCTCGCGGCGTGGGTGAGCAGCCCGACACGCGAGCTGCGGATCCGGCGCCTGAGCGTCGAGAGCGGTCCTGCGAGCAGCTGATCGACTCCGCAAAGCATGGTGGGTTCCTCGGTAGCACGTGTAACCCTCGGAAATCACGCGCTGGCTTAGAAATGATTGCGAGGGTTTTGGGCGACGGGTAGCATTTTTTTCACAGTGCGCCGCGTCCTGGTGGTCGACGACGAAGAGAATCTCCGGCTCGTGCTCCGCACGCTGCTCCGCCGGCACGGCTACGAGGTGGAGACGGCGCCGACCGGCGAGGAAGCGGTGACGCTCGTCGATTCCTTCGGACCGGACGTGGTGCTCACCGACGTGCGCATGCCGAAGATGGGCGGCCTCGACTTGCTCGCGACGCTCAAGGCGAAAGGCAACGAGGCGACCGTCATCGTGATGAGCGCCTACGGCAACATGGATCTCGCCATCGAGGCCATGAAGGCGGGCGCGTACGACTACGTGCAGAAGCCGTTCAAGCCCGACGAGGTGGTGCTCGCGCTGCGCAAGGCCGAAGAGCGCGAGTCGCTCCGGCGCGAGAACCGCGCGCTCCGCGACGAGATCAGAAAAGAGCATCGCTTCGAGGACATCCTCGCGAAGAGCGGGAAGATGCAGGACATCTTCCGCACGATCGCGAAGATCGCGGAGTACAAGACGACCGTGCTCGTGACGGGCGAGAGCGGCGCGGGCAAGGAGCTCGTCGCGCGCGCGATTCACCGCCGCAGCAAGCGGAGCGGGCCGTTCGTCGCCGTCAACTGCGGCGCGATTCCCGAAAACCTGCTCGAGAGCGAGCTTTTCGGCCACAAAAAAGGCGCTTTCACCGACGCGCTCCAAGACCGGCGCGGTCTCTTCGAGGAAGCGAACGCGGGCTCGCTCTTCCTCGACGAGATCGGCGAGCTGCCGCTCGCGCTCCAGGTGAAGCTCTTGCGCGTGCTGGAAGACGAGAAGATCCGCCGTCTCGGCGAGACGCGCGACACGCAGGTCGACGTGCGCATCATCGCCGCGACGCACCGCGACCTCTCGAACGAAACCAAGGCGGGTCGCTTTCGCGAAGACCTCTTCTATCGCCTGAACGTGCTGCCGATTCACTGTCCGGCCTTGCGCGATCGGCGCGAGGACATCCCGCTCCTCATCGACCATTTTCTCTCGCGCAACAACGCGCGACTCGGGACGGCCATCCGCGGTCTGGATACGGAAGCGCGCCGGCTGCTCTACGAATACGCGTGGCCCGGCAACGTGCGCGAGCTCGAAAACACGATCGAGCGCGCGATGGTGTTGACGGAAGGCGACACCATCACGGCCGCCGATCTCCCCGAGCGGGTGCGCGAGGCGCGCGACCCCGTGCAGATGCAGCTCGCGAGCGGCGAGCTCAGCGTGAAAAAGACGATGCGCATCATCGAGGAAATCCTGATTCGCCGCGCCCTCCAGAAGACCAAGGGCAACCGCACGCGCGCCGCCGAAATCCTCGAAATCAGCCACCGCGCGCTGCTCTACAAAATCAAAGACTACCAGATCACGGATTTGTGACCGTCCCGTCCGAGGTTTGAAAGACTCTTGTCTTTTTAATTGGACAAGCCGGCGACGCCTTGCGAAGCTCGCGCCGATGGTGCCGTTCGTCTTGATGCTGTTCGCTGCCGCCGTGGCGACTTTGCTGCCCGGCGTGGCAGTTGCGTTCGCCGTTCGTTTCTGGATTGGTCCGGCCCGAGCGGCCGACCGCCTCGAAGCGCTGCAATCACCCTCGGGGTTGGTGCTCGTGAGCTCGCCCGCGTGCGAGTGACGCCGTTGACAAAGCAGCGCTCGGCGGTACGAGACGGTCGATGGCGACCGAGTTCACTCCGCTCCCGGCGCTCGCGGGCGGACTCCTGATCGGCGTCGCGGCCGCGCTCCTCTTGCACGGCAACGGCCGCACGGCGGGGGTGAGCGGCATCGTCGGCGGGCTCGTGCGTCCGCTGCGCGGCGACGGAGCCTGGCGCGTGGCGTTCGTCGCCGGACTCGTGCTCGCGGGCGCGGTCGGCTTGCTCTTCCGTCCCGCGCTGATCGCGCCGTCGCCGCGGCCTTTCGGCGTGCTCGCGCTCGCGGGGCTCCTGGTCGGTGTCGGGACCCGCGTCGGCGGCGGCTGCACGAGCGGTCACGGCGTGTGCGGCATCGGCCGCGGCTCGCGCCGCTCGCTCGCGGCCACCCTCGTCTTCGTCGCGACCGGGATGCTGACGGTCACGCTCGTCCGGCTGTGGGGAGGCCTCCGGTGACCCGGCGCGTCGCTCGCGTTCTCGTCGCGTTCGCGAGCGGTACCTTGTTCGGCTTGGGTCTCCTCGTGAGCGGCATGACGCGACCCGCGAAAGTGCTCGCGTTCCTCGATCCGTTCGGCGCCTGGGACCCGTCGCTCGCCTTCGTGATGGCGGGCGCGGTCGGCGTTTATGCGCTCGCGGTGCGCAGCCAGCCGCGCGCCCCGCTCGCGGCGCCCCTCTTCTCGCTGGCGCCCGCTCCGCGCATCGATCGGCGGCTCCTCCTCGGCGCGGCCACCTTCGGGGTCGGCTGGGGGCTCGCCGGGTATTGCCCGGGTCCGAGCCTGGTGTCGCTCGCGACCGGCGGAGCGGGGGTGTTCGTCTTCGTGGCCGGCATGCTGCTCGGGAACTTCATGGCCGCGGCGGCGGCGAGCGACGCGCATCCCTCGCCGCCGGAGAACACGGAAGCTTTGCAGGGCTGACCGGCGCCCACCCGCCGTGATAACAAATGCGGCTCTCATGCCGCGGACAGCGAAAAAGAGCCCGCCTCCGGAGACTCGCGAAGGCAAATCCACGCGCGTGCGCGCGCGCGCGTCCGCCGGCGACGAGGTCGGCGCGGCGGAGCTCGCACGGCGCGTCTCCGACGCCCTGCGCGCTTTCCGGCGCGACCGGCACCTTTCGCTCGACGATCTGTCCGCGCGCAGCGGAGTGAGCCGCGCCGCTCTGTCGCAGATCGAAGGCGGCCGCACGAATCCGACGCTCGCCGTGCTCTGGAAGATTGCGGTCGGTCTCGAGGTGCCGTTTCACGATTTGCTCGGGAGTCAGTCGGAACAAGCCGTGCGGGTGTTGCGCGCGGGGGACGCGTTGCCGTTGCGCAGCACGGACGGCCGTACCGAAAGCCGCTTGCTCTCGCCGGGCGGCTCCGGCAGCGAGACCGAGGTGTACGAGCTCAGGCTCGTCCCGAAGGCCGTTCATCGGAGCGATCCCCACGCGCACGGCACGCGCGAGACGCTCGTCGTGCTCACCGGTTCGCTGCGTCTCGGCGCGGGGACGGAAACGCACGACCTCTCCACGGGGGATTCCGTGTACTTTCGCGCGGACGTTCCGCACTTTTACGAGAACCGAAGCACGCGCGAAACGCGCTGTATCAACGTCATCCACTACGTTCGCTGAACGATTTCGAGGGTTCCAGGCGGGGGCAGGGCCCTCGGTCGCCGCATCTGGTCTATCAAAACGATGATATATACGTTATGATAGACAGCGTCGCATGGCCGAAGCGCTTGCAGGTTCACCGGGTACGCTCCCACCTCCCAACGACCTGAACGAAATCCTCGGTCCGAACTTGCGGCGCCTGCGCGTGAAGCGCGGGTTGTCGCTCGAGCGGCTCGCGCGCGCGTCGGGAGTGAGTCGGGCGATGCTGAGCCAGATCGAGCTCGGGCAAAGCGCGCCGACCATCAACGTCTTGTGGAAGGTGGCGCGCGCGATGAACGTCGCGTTTTCCGCCTTGCTCGCGCAGGCGGAGAAGGCGACGAGCGCCGTCGTGCTCGAGCGGGCGCGCGCCAAGCGACTCACCTCCGAAGACGGGCGCTTTTCTTCGCGCGCTCTCTTCCCCGTAGACGTGGAGCACACGGCCGAATTTTACGAGCTTCGTCTCGCCGCCGGCGCCGTGGAGCGGGCCGTCCCGCATCCGCCCGGCACGATCGAGAACCTGGTAGTGGCTTCGGGGCGGCTCGCGCTCAGCGTCGGACAGGAGGAGCTCGTGCTTGCCGAGGGCGACGCCGTGCGCTTCGTCGCGGACGTGCCTCACGCCTACGGGAACCCAGGGGCCACCGAGAGCATCATGTATTTGGTGATGACCTATGTCTGAACTCGCGCTCGACTCCCCCGAAAACGGCGCGCACGGCGCGCACGAGGAGGATCGCTTCGCCAACGTCATCGACGCGTTGTGCGCCGCGAACGAGGACTTTGCTCCGCGTTCGGGGCGGCGCGCGGCTCTTCGCAGGCTGCCGTCCCGTTTCGCGATCGCGCGCCTGCTCGACGATCTCCGAGCGGTGCTTTACCCCGCGCATTTCGGCTCCTCGGATCCGTCGCGCGGCAGTCTTCGCTACTACCTCGGGGCGCGTCTGGACCAAGCGGCGAGGACGCTCGCCGCCGAGGTGCGCGCCGGCCTCGCCTTCGCTTGTGCGCACGAGCCCGACGACCCGAATTCCTGCCCCGCCTGCGAGCGGCGTGCCCGTGAGGTGACGGACGTGCTCGTCGGCAGCTTGCCGCGCCTGCGGGAGGCACTCGACGCCGATTTGCGCGCGGCTTACCACGGTGACCCTGCCGCCCGGTTTCTCGACGAGACGCTGCTCTGCTACCCCGGCGTCACGGCGCTCACGCAGCATCGCATCGCGCACGAGCTCTACGCCCTCGGCGTGCCCCTCGTGCCCCGCATCGTGTCCGAGCTCGCGCACGGTACGACGGGTATCGACATCCATCCGGGCGCACGCATCGGTTCGAGCTTTTTCATCGATCACGGTACCGGTGTCGTCATCGGCGAAACGTGCACGATCGGCGAACGGGTGCGCATCTACCAGGGCGTCACGCTCGGCGCGCGCGGCTTTCCGACGGACGAGGACGGCCACCCCGTCAAGGGCGTCGACCGGCATCCGGTCGTGGAGGACGACGTCGTCATCTACGCCGGGGCGACGATTTTGGGCCGGGTCACCATCGGCCGCGGCGCCACCATCGGCGGCAACGTCTGGCTCACGCGCGACGTGGCGCCGCACGAGCAGGTGAGCCAAGCGCAGGCGCGGCGCGAAAAGTTCGGTGGCGGAGCCGGCATCTGACGCTTGCGCTAGAGTCGTTGCATGGCCCTACGCCGTATCGCGCAGCTCGGTGAGCCCGTACTCCGGCAGCGCGCGCGCGAGCTCACGCTCGACGAGCTGCGGAGCGCCGCGACCCAACGCTTGATCGAGGACATGATCGAGACGATGCGCGACGCCGACGGCGCGGGCATCGCGGCGCCGCAGGTCTACGAATCGGTGCAGCTCGTCGTGATCGAGGTGCGACAAAATCCGCGCTATCCGAGCGTGGAGCCCATCCCGCTCACCGTCCTCGTGAATCCGGTGCTGACGCCCGCGGTCGCGAGCTTGCCCGGCGAGCTTTCGGACGCGGACTCCTTCAGCGTGTACGAGGGGTGCCTCTCGGTTCCCGGCATCCGTGGCCGCGTGCGGCGACCGCGGCGCGTGCACGTGAGCGCGCTCGATCGCGCCGGGACGCCGCTCGATTTCACGTGGGAAGGCTTTCGTGCGGTCGTCGTCCAGCACGAAACCGATCACCTCTGGGGCACCCTGTTCGTCGATCGGGCGGACCCACGCTCGCTCACGTTCTTGCGCGAGTACGAGCGTCACGTGCCCGTCGAAAGCCGCCTCGTCGACGGCGCGGCGACGTAAAGCGCGCTGCACCGAAGCGCCGTCTCGTCGCGCGATGACGTCTCGCCGCCGCCCGCGCGGCGCTCGCCGACGTGAAAAATCGCGCCGGTGCCGTGTTCGCGGGCGACCTCACAATAGACATGGCAAATAGGGAAATCCATTTAAGAGGACGTTCGTCCTTTAATGTGTAGAGTGGCCCGCATGCGGTCGCTGCCACGATCGGTTTTGTTGCTGCTCGCCCTCTGCGGGTGCTCGGCGCGCATTCCTGGGAATTCCGAACAAGGAGCGACCGTCGGCGGTGCGGGAAAGGCGTCATCATCCGGAAGCGGCGGCGTTCCGGCCGTCACCGGAGCGCCGGCCGTCGGCGGTGCAGCGACCCCGGGCAGCGGCGGGAGTCCGGCAACCTCGACCGTCTCGTCGAGTGGCGGTGTCGGCCAAGCCGCGGCCGGCGCGCCGTCGCTCACGGGAGCCAGCGCGGGCGGCGCGCCGGGCAGCATCGTCGCGAGCGCCGGCGCCGGCGGCTTGCCGGTCGTCGGAGCGTCCGGCGCGGCGGGCGCGGGCGGCGCCTCGCACACCGTCGATCATTGTCTCTACGGTTACGATCCGGAGCCGACGGACGACACGATGGCTTACGGACCCTACGACTTTCTACCGCCCGGCGTGACGGATCAAAGCCAGGTCGATACCATCGTTCAGCCCGAAGTCCTGGCTTGGTTTCACGCACACAACTGGGAAGACGTGCACGTCGAGTGGCATGCGATTCGAACGTGCAACACGTCGGCCAAGGGCCAAGGCACGCTGATCGACATCTGCCAATACAAGCAGCTGATTCCCCAGGACCAAAACTGCCAGACCGGCGGCGACGGTTACCAGTTCTTGCTCGCGCACCGGCACATGATTCAGATCCTGTCGCAGCTCTGGCCGAAGCACGCGGCCGACTTCGCGGGCTTCCCCAAGTTTCCGCAGTCCGCCGCCGACGTGCCTCCGGAGTGGCAAGCCGCCTGGAAGCCGTGGAGCTCGACCACGCTCGCGAACGGCATCATGGGCGACGACATCGACCAGCCCGAGAACCTCGCCAAGTTCCCGGACCAAGGCGCGCTCGGGTTTTGGCTCCAGTGCCTCGCCGGCCAGATGCTGCCCAACCGTTCGGACGCGATCGCCTCGGGCGGCATCCACTTCGATCTCCACGCCCAATGGGTACGCACCCAGAACACCACGCACGGCCTCAACAACGGCAACGCCAACGTCGACAACTACATGTTTTACAAGATCCACGGCTGGATCGACGGCGTGTGGGCGAGGTACCGCAAGGCCAAGGGGCTGTCCGACGACGACCCGCAGTTCAAGGCCGATCTGCTCGCGCAGTGCCGCGAGATGGACACCGAGGAGCAGCTCAGCATCCAAACCCTCGGCGCGCAGGGTGACTCCGGGACCGTCGACACCACGCCGTTGCCCGTCGAGAGCGGGTTCTTCCACGAACAGGTGCGCCCGATTTTCGAGGACGCGAACAACAAGTGCAGCGGCTGCCATTCCGAGACGGGAGCGGCCGCGAGCTTGTCGCTCGGCGGCCACATCAGCTCGCTCGACATCGTCAATGGTCTCGTGAATCAGCCGGCGATCGACGGCGGTCAGTTCAAGCTGGTCGTGCCGGGCGACCCGGACCACAGCTGGCTCTACTTGAAAGCCGCCGGGTTGGCTGGAAATGCCGGCTGCACGGCGGCGTCGGACGGCAGCTCGCTCTGCATCACCGCGGTGATGCCGCCGAACGGCTCCGGCGCGACGACGGTCACCGCCGAGGAGCTCGCGACGATCAAGCAGTGGATCTCGGACGGGGCGCAGCCGCCGACGGAAGTGTCCGCGGGGCTCTGAGTGATTCGGCGGCGCGGGCGCAGCGGCCGTTCGGGCACGGCGCTACGCCGACGTTGCGCGTCTTCTGTTATCTCGGACAGGACAGCGTAGCGGCGGAGGATCCGACTTGCGTCGTCGCGAAAAGGGGTGCGCGAGCTCGGAGTCGAGCGCTACGTTCCGCGGGCGCGGCAACGAACTCTGCCGCGTCAGAAGCTCGAGAGGACATTTCGGATGACCCTGCCCGCGGGAAGCAACCAGCCGCTCAGCGCCAAAGGCGCGCGCCAGCTCGCCAACACCACGAAGACGCCGCCGCAATGGGCGGGCACGACGCCGCGCTGGCTCGTGAACCTCCTGCCGTGGGTGCCCGTCGAAGCGGGCACCTACCGCGTGAACAAGGTGAAGGAGGAGTCGCCGGCGGCGCTCGCCATCGAATGCAGCGCGGATCCGGTTGAAAACCTGCCGTCCGCGCAGATCGACTACGAGGAGGCGCCGCGCGAATACACGCTCTGCACCGTCACGACGACGCTCGACGTGCCGACGCGCATCTCCGACTTGTACCGGAGCCCGATGGATCAGGTGCGCGAGCAGCTCGGCGTCGCGATCGAAATGGTGAAGGAGCGCCAGGAGCACCAACTCGTGAACAACGAGACGTACGGGCTCCTCGCCAACACCGCGCCGAAGATGCGCGTGACCACGCGCGCCGGAGCGCCCACGCCCGACGACTTCGACGAGCTCATCGCGCGCGTGTGGAAGGAGCCTGCTTTCTTCCTCGCGCATCCGCGCGCGATTGCCGCGTTCGGGCGCGAATGCACGTGGCGCGGCGTGCCTCCGCCGACCGTCACGCTCTTCGGTTCGCCGTTCATCACCTGGCGCGGCATTCCGTTGATCCCGTCGGACAAGCTCGAGGTGACGGAGGCCGACGGCCGCGCGACCACGAACATTCTGCTCCTGCGCACCGGCGAGAAAAAGCGTGGCGTCGTGGGCCTATTTCAGCCCGGCCTTCCGGGTGAAGTGAATCCGAGCCTCAGCGTGCGCTTCATGGGCATCAATCAGGCGGGTTCGGCGTCGTACCTGATTTCGCTCTATTGCTCGGCCGCGGTCCTCACCGACGACGCGCTCGGGGTGCTCCAGAACGTCGACGTGACGAAGTACCGTGAATACCCCTGAATCGACTCCGGGCGTGGAAGAGCTCGAGCTCGTCGCGCCGGCGAGCTCGTCTCTCGCGGGTGACGTGAACCTCGGGGCGATCACGCGCCTCGCACAAGAGCTCTTTGCCGGGAACGTGTCGCCCGGCACGGGCGCGCCGTTTTGGCCCGGCAATCCGAACGGATTGTCGCCGCTCGCGCACCCGGAGCCGACCGTGACGCCGAGCCTCCCCACTTCGGCCGGCCCGGTCGACTCGACGCCGTATTTTCTCGCGCTTTCGGGCTTCGGAACCCCCGGCGCGCCGCACGACGACGAGGCGGCGCGCCCGGAGCCGACGTCGGAGTTCGATTTTCGGCCCGAGCTCGTCGCCGATGCGCCCCCGCTGCCGGCGACGGCGACCGAGCCGGCGCGCGGCATTTTCGATCCGCACTCGCTCAAGCGCGACTTTCCGATTCTCGAAGAGCGCGTGCACGGAAAGCCCCTCGTTTGGCTCGACAATGCCGCGACGACACAGAAGCCGCGCGCCGTGATCGAGCGCCTGACTTACTTCTACGAGCACGAGAACTCGAACATCCACCGGGCCGCTCACACGCTCGCGGGTCGCGCGACCGACGCTTACGAGGCTGCGCGCGACAAGGTCCGGCGCTTCTTGAACGCCCCTTCCTCGCGCGACATCGTTTTCGTGCGCGGCGGGACGGAGGCCATCAACCTCGTGGCCCAAAGCTTTGGCGAGCGTCACGTCGGCGCAGGCGACGAAATCGTCATCAGCTGGCTCGAACACCACGCGAACATCGTGCCCTGGCAGATGCTCGCCAAAAGAAAAGGCGCGAAGCTCCGGGTCGTGCCGGTCGACGACGACGGTCAGGTATCGCTCGAGGACTACGAGCGGCTGCTCGGGCCGCGCACGCGACTCGTTGCCGTCACGCACGTCTCGAACGCGCTCGGCACCGTCGTGCCGGTGCGCGAAATGACCGCGATGGCGCACCGGTACGGGGCGCGCGTCTTGCTCGATGGCGCGCAAGCCGTGTCGCACTTGCCGGTCGACGTGCAGGCGCTCGAGTGCGATTTTTATTGTTTTTCGGGCCACAAAGTCTTCGGACCAACCGGCATCGGCGCCCTCTTCGGCAAGGCGGACGTGCTCGAGAGCATGCCCCCCTGGCAAGGCGGCGGTAACATGATAAGCGACGTCACGTTCGAGAAGACGCGCTACCAGCCGCCGCCGTCTCGCTTCGAAGCGGGGACGGGCAACATCGCGGACGCAGTCGGACTCGGAGCCGCGCTCGACTACGTGACGGCGGTCGGCATGCCGACGATCGCCGCGTACGAGCACGAGCTGCTCGTCTACGCGACGGAACGTCTCCGCGAGGTGCCGGGACTCGAGCTGATCGGAACCGCACCGGACAAAGCGGGCGTCCTTTCGTTCGTCCTCGACGGCCAGCGCACCGAAGACGTCGGCGCTGCGCTCGATCGAGAAGGCATCGCCGTGCGTTCCGGTCACCACTGCGCACAGCCAATTTTACGGCGTTTCGGCCTCGAGGCGAGCGTGCGCGCCTCGCTCGCGCTCTACAACACGCGCGAGGACATCGACGCGCTGGTCACGGCGCTCGAGCGGCTGCAGGCGGGACGTCCGGCGCTCTGAGCGCTCACATGCCGGCCGTGGCGTCGGCGAGCACGCTGTCGTCGATGTACTTCGCGAGCTCGTCGCGCGAACGAGCGCTCCGGCCGTCGATGTTCGCGCGCCACGGCTCCTCTTCGGTCATCACGTCGAGCACGTCCGAAACGAGCGTGCCCGCGAAGCGCTCGTACTTCATCGATTGCGCGAGCACGCTTGCGCTCACGCCGGTCGGCCCCGTCAAGAGCGAGTAGGCGACCGACGGATCGGCGCTTAGACTCGCCGAAGCCGTGATGAGCTCGCGCACGAGCTCGACCACGGCGCGACGCTTGTCCGGATCGGCGAGCACGTCGGTGGTCGTGTGGAGATTGAAGAGCTCGCGGTAGACCTCCTGGTCGTTCTGGTCGTGCTCGAAGACGATCGCGTCGCTGCCGAGCTCCTCGGCGGCCTGTTCGATGCCGGGCTCCCAGATCGTCGCCGCGTCGGGGGCGCTGCCGCCGCTGAAAGTGCTGCCGTTCGGGTTCCCGTTCACGACGGTCACGTCACCCGCAGCGCTCCCGGCCGTCAGGTTCGCGGCGGCGAGCATGCGCGTCAGGTAATACGCCGAGGACGCGCCCGACGGCGCCATCACGTGCTTGCCCGCCAGATCGGCGAGCGAAGCGATACCGGCCGACTTCTTCGCGACGATGCGGTAAAGGCCCTCGCACATCGTGAAGATGATGCGGACGTTGTCGCAACCGCCCATGCCGGTCGCGCGCAGGAGCTGCGTCTCGGCGTTCGTCGCGATGTCGGCGGTCGCGTTCGCGCCGCAGAGGGCGTCGACGCCGCCGCTCGCGATCGTGATTTTGCCGGGATAAGGGCCGTTCGTCGCCAGTCTGAGCGGCGCGAGCTCGACCGCGGACACGAGGCCCGAGAAGCGCAAATCCGGGTAGGGGCCGCCCGTCGCGCCGCCGTTCGCGTGATTGCCGCCGGCGCCCGCGAGCGACGTCGCTGCGCCCGCCGCCCCGCCCGCAGCCGTGTGACCGCCGGTCCCTGGTGAGCCGTCGCCGCCGGATCCGCCTGCGCCGAGCGGCGTCGAGCCCGTCGCACCTCCGCTGCCCAGGGAGTTTCCGGCAGTGCCGGGATTCGAGCCGCCGGCGCCGAGCCCGCTGCCGCCGTGGCTCGCCGCCGGAGAGCCCGCGCTCGAGAGTGCGACGCCGGCGGAGCCGCCGCTGGACGTAGTCTGTCCGGAGCCGCCGCCACCACGGCCCTTCGTCGCAGTCCCGGCCGCAGCGCTCGCGGCGCCCGCCGTCGCATTGCCGCGAGCGCCGGCGCCACCGTCCGTCGTCGGTGCCTTGGCGTCGCCGCCGCCACAACCCGCAAGGGTGACGAGTGCGGCGGCGCAGAGCGCCCGCGTTTCGCGCTCGCGTGAACGCATCGCCGTCACGTCTTCGGATCGAGCAGGATCTGCATCTGCGCGGTCACGATACCGCCGACGCCGTCCGTGTCTCCGCTCAGGCTCGCCTTCGCGTGCAAGCCGCTGTTGCCGGTCTCGTTCGCGGCCAGTGCGCCGTCGTACGCCGAGAGCGTCGTGCGCCGCAGATACGGTTGATTCTTCTCGTGAATCGAGTGCGAGAACGCTGGATCGAAGTAGAACTGCGTGGTGAACAGCCATTTTCCGCCGCTGTTCGCGTCGTTGTAGGCGACGCGCCCCTCCGACATGGATCCCTGCTTGAAGGCCACGAAGTGGATGTGGAGGCAGCGCCCGTTGTACCAGCCGGGGAATACGCTGCGGAACGACACGACGCCGTTTTCGTCCGTCGTCTGCACGCCGCGCAGGAAGCGATCGGTGTTGTCGAGCTCGTTCGTGTTCGGAACGCCGGCGTACGGATCGTCCGGCTTCTGCTCGTCGCTGCCGCCGCGCGTACCGAAGCCGCTATAGTAGCCCTGCGCGTCCGTGTGCCAGATGTAAATGTCGGCACCGACGACGGGCGCTTGATTGCACGTGTCGCTCTTCGACGAGAGCACGCGCAGGTGGAGGTGCATCTCCACACCGGGCTCGGCGTCGGGGTTGTACTGCCCGCGGATGTCTTGCCGGATGAGCGAGATGTCGTCGCTCTTCTCGAGCTCGTGGATGAAGAAGGGGCCTTGACCGGCGGCGTCCGTGTTGCTCGCCGTGCACGTGGGCACGTCGTCCCACGGCGGTGACACGAGCGCGACCGTGTCGCCGGCGCCCGCGCTCCCGCCGTTGGCGGCTCCCCCGGCGCTCGGCGCGCCACCCGAGCCGCTGCCCGCCGCGGCTGAAGTCGGCGGCGATCCGGCCGATCCGGAGCTTGGCGCGCCGGCCCCGGGCGCCCCGGCGCCTTCTGCACTTTGCCCTGCGGCGCTCTGCGTGCTCGTGCCACCCGTGCTTCCGCTGCCGCCGGTACCGTTCGCCGTGGTCGTGCCACCGCTGCCGCCCGTGCCGTTGGCCGTGGTCGTGGCGCCGCCACCGCTGCCACTCACCGCGCCGGGCGCGCTCGACATCCCCGCGACGTTCGCCGGAGCGCCGGCGGTCGCCACGGCGCTTTCGCCCGCCGCGCCGTGCGTGTTCGGGGGCGTCGACTCCGAACTCGAGCACGCTGCGGTCGCGGCGAGCGCACCGAGCCCTTCGAGGACCTGCCTTCGATTCACTGACCTCGGACGAACCGAAGTGGTTTGGGGTTCGCTCTTGCGACGCATCGCGCACATGCTCCTTTTGATTTTCACACCGTGCTCGTCCGCAGACGAAGCTCGCTGTCTTCGAGCTTCATGCCCGCGTGCGGTGCTCCGTACTCGCGCAGCGTGCCCCTTCGTTCGAATTCATGCAAATGGCGAATTGTCTCGTTTGATAGGCTCTTTTGCTATCGATTTACTATGAATTGGCTCGTTGGCGCGGCCGTCGCAGATCTACTATTAGGACGCCGCGTCCACTAAAGCGAAGATCTCGCCGCGGTCGCGGGCATAGCCATTCGACATGTCAGCTCTCGTTCGTGTGTCTCCGGGTTGGCGGTTGCGCGTGCAAAGTTCGACCGCGCGCGCAAAGGGACTAGCGGTTGCAAGCGTCGCGCTCGCCGGCGCCCTCGCCGCATGTTCCGACGGCGCGCCGCGCAACGGTCAGCCCCACGTAGGCGCACCGGGAAGCGGCGGGGCCGCGGGCGCCCACGTCGCGACGAGCGGGGCTAACGCGCCGAGTTCCGGCGCGGGGACGCCGGGCACCGTAACCCAGGCGGGCTCGAGCGGGGCCAAGGGCCTCGGCGGCGCGCCGGGGAGCGCGGGCGCGGGACCTGGCACGAGCCCGACCACCGGGAGCGGCGGCGTCACGCTCACGGGCGGCGGCGGCGTGCCGTCGGTTCCCGCCGCAGGCGCGGGAGCAATCCCGACGGGCGGAGGCGGCGCCACCGTGGCGAGCGCCGGTTCCGGCGTGGGCGGTGCGACGCACACGAGCGATCACTGCGTCGACGGCTACGACCCGGACCCGAGCGACTCGTCCCCCAGCATGCTGGACGGCCCCTCCGACTACGTCGAATCGGGACAGACCGACACGATCGTGCAGCCCCAGGTTCTCGCGTGGTTGCAGTCCCGCAAGTGGGAGTCGGCGCACTTCGAGTGGCACAGCATCCGGCGCTGCACGGCCGGGACGTCCATGAGCGAAATCAACATCTGCTCGCACACCGACCTGATCCCCGCGAATCAAGAATGCCTGTCGGACGGAGACGGCCTCGAGTTCCTGGCGATGCACCACCACATGCTCGTGTCGCTCCGGCAGCTCTGGCCGAACCACCAGGAGCAGTTCAAGGGCTTCGACACCTTCCCGCAGTCGGCCGACGACGTGCCGCCCGAATGGCGCGACGCCTGGTCGTCGTTCAGCGCCGACGAGCTCGCCAACGCGAAAATTGCCGACGAGATCGACAAGCCGGAAAACCTCTCGAAGTTCGCGAGCGAAGGCGCGTTCGGCCGCTGGCTGCAATGCCAGACGCCGACGTACAGCGGGCTGCACGGCGCGCTCCACTTCAAGTGGGTGCGCACGCAGAACACCACGCACGGGCTCGGCAACCAGAAGACGAACATCGACAACTACATGTTCTGGAAGCTCCACGGCTGGATCGACAACGTCTGGTTCAAATACCGCGCGGCCAAAGGCCTCGCGCCGGACGATCCCGCGCTCGTCCAGCAGGTCCAATCGCAGTGCTACCAGATGGACGAGCTCGCTTCGCTCATCGATCCGAGCCTCGTCACGGAGGGCTCCGACAACACGGCGCTGCCCGAGGAATCCGGCGTCTTCGTCACGAACGTGCGTCCGATGTTCGAGGACATGAACACCAAGTGCAGCGGTTGCCACGGTCCCGACGGACCCGAGGCGGGGATGACGCTCGGCGGGCACGTGAGCTCGGCCGACATCGTCAAGAACCTCGTCAACGTGCAGTCCGAGTACGGCGGCCAATACCTGCGCGTGAAACCCGGCGACCCGGATCACAGCTGGCTCTACCTGAAGGCGGCGGCCCTCGCCGACGGCGCGGGCTGCATGGAGAGCGCCGCCGCGCAGTGCAGAACCGACGCGATGCCGCCCACCGGCTCGGCGCGCCCGACGAGCGACCAGCTGCAAGCGCTGCACGATTGGATCCTCTCCGGAGCACCCGCGCCGACCTCACCGTGATCGTCGCCCGCCCGCCGGTCTGCAGCTCCGCGCTATTGCCCGAGGACGCCGAGCGCCTCGAGCAAATCGGAGAGGTCGGCGTCGGGCAGCACCTCGAGCGAGAACGGCGGCATCTCTCCGCCGTAGTCCAAGAAGACGCCGTGCCTGGTTTTCTCGATGAAGACGAGGCGCTGCGTGCGTGGCGAGTATGCCGGCGGCGCGTGCACGGCGAGCGTGTCGTCGGGCAGCACGGGCACGATGTCGCCGAGGCGGCCGTCGCCGTCGTGAATCGAGCCGTGGCACTGGCCGCACGTTTGCGCGTAGACGAGGTAGCCGTGCGCCACGTCGCCGCGGGGAACGTCCGCGACGTCGCGCACGACGGTGAACGGCTGCGCCGTCGCGTCGCCCGGTTCGAGGCTCGCGAGATAGTCGTAAAGGGCCTCGGCGTCGGCGCTCGTCGGATCGAGCGGCGTGTTCGCGAGCATGAACTCGGTGCGGCAATCGTCGATTGCCCGCAAAAGGTCGTCCTCTTGGCCACCCCAGAAGGACGGCCGCAACGTGGCGCCGGCGAGGGGCGCGCCCGGCTTTCTCACGACGGCCGCGGCGTTGGGCGTCGGATCGTGACACGTCGCGCAGGTGAACAGGTTCGTGCCCGAGGGCGAAAGCTCCTTCGACTCGAAGAGGGCTTGCCCCCGTGCCACGTCGTTTTCCGGCGCGTGGTGCGCGCCGCATGCCGTCAGCGTGAACAGCGCGACAAGCGAGCCGAGACGACGCGCCGGGGCGAAACGGGGCTTCGATGACGCGACGTTCATGGTTCGAGCACCGCCATGCGATCGGGATAGACCCCGACGTCGACGCTTCCGATCACCGCGAGTGTCTGCGGGTCGACCTCCACGACGGCGCCGTTCCGGAAGTGATCACCCTCGCACGTGATGAAAAGCCGGCCGTCCGAGAGCGCCCGCGCATCGCTCGGGTTCAGGCAATCCGTGTCCGCGTACATGGTGCTCGCGAGCACGGCGCCGCTCGTCACGTCGACGAGCGCGGCGCCGTTCGGATCCTGCAGCGGGACGAGCAAGCGGCCGTCGTCGAGCCATCCGCTGTAGAACGGAACGCCGGGGACTGCGGCGGTGACGAGCTGCATCGGCGTGTCCTCGGCGCTGAAGACGACGACGGCTTGCGCGACCTGATTCGAAAGCGCGAGCATGGTTCCGGCCGCGTTGCGCGTGAGGGCGTACGGCTTGTTGGCGGGTGCGTTCCCCGCCGGGACGCGGGAAATCACCGTCGCATTCAGCGTGTCGACGACGGCGAGCGAGTCCTCGCCCGTGCAGGCGACGTAGACGCGCGAGCCGCTCGCGTCGTAGACGGCGGTCGCGGGCGCGACGCACACCGTGACGCTCACGAGCGTCGCCGTGTCGTCCGTGAGGCCGCGCGCCGGCGTGACGAGCGCGAGCGTGGCGCGCCGTTCGTCGATGTCGGTCGTCGCCTTCAGGGCGAGCACGGTGTCGTAGTGCGGGACGGCGAGCGCGTTGCGATCGTCCGAGAGGGTCACGTCGTTCGCGCCGGTCGAGACACGGAGCTCGCCGAGGAGCCGGAGGTCGTCGAGCGCGAGTGCCACGACGTAGCCCGCGCGCGGCGAAGAGCCCGCCGCGATGGCGTGCGGATCGGTGACGCCCGGATCCGGATAGGAGAGCACCACGTAGAGCTCGCCGGCCACCGGATCGAGCACGACGTGACGCGGCCCGTCGATGTCCACGGGATCGCGCCCCACGGGCGGCGCGCCGAGCTCGGTCATGGTGTCGAGGTCGAGCACGCTGACGGTGTCGGATTGTTGGTTCGCGACGTAACCGAGGACGTGCCCCCCGCTCTCGTACTTCGGACGGCGATTGGGGAACGCGCTCGGGTCCGCGTTCCCGCCCGCGCCGTTGCCGGCACAAGCGACGAAGAGAGCGCAGGCGAGCGGCGAAAGCGGGCGCAAATGAGGCCGGTACATCGGAAAAAGTCAGTGGGAGACGGTGAAATGCAGCGGCGCGCCGACGAAGGGGCCGCCGTCTTCGGTGAGCCGTCCTTGCTCGAAGATCGCATGCGTGACGGTCAGGCTGACGAGGCCGCTCTCGGCGGCGAGACGCTGCCATTCGTCGTCGCTCGGCGCGTAACTCCTGTCTTGCGTGAACACGCGCAAGACCTTCGCGTCCGTGGGCGTCGAAAACACGAGCAGGAACGCGTCGCCGTTCATGGGAGCGCCGTGCGCGTAGGCCGAACGTTCGAGCGTCAGCCACTCCGGCAGGAGCGCGCGTCGCAGTCGTCGACGCGGCTCGCGCCGAGCGCTCGCGCCGACGCGGAAAGCGAACGTCGTCGGTCCGCTCAACGCAGCCTGCTCGGCGGGCGCGGTGACGACGGGCTCGGCGGACGGTTCGTTCACGAGCGGCGCGCCGAGCAGCGTGAGCACGCCTTCGTCGGTCGTGCCGGGTTCGTAGATCACGTCGACGATGTCGGCGCGACTCACGCCGGTCGCTACGGACGCGGGCGCGGCCGAGCTCTGCGCGCCATTCGAACAATGCGCGAGGCCGAGCAAAACCGGCGCGATCGCCCTAGAAATGAGGGTTCTTCGCTGCGAGCCCGCACGCGGTCCGAGCGTCATGTGCGTCGAGTGTACCTCGCGCCGCCGTCGCGCAAGGTCGCGCGTCACGATTTTTTTCGGAGGCGCCGCCGATGAGTGCGCGCTCGCTCCGGTCGAACCTCGCGCGAGGAGTGACGGCGTTCGCGCTCGTGCTCACGCCGCACGTTGCGCGGGCGAACGGTCGTTATCCGGCGGCGAACCAACTCGTGGTCGACCCGGACGACCCCGAACATTTCTTGCTGCGCGCCACCTACGGGTTGCTCTCGAGTCACGACGGCGGCGAAACCTTCTCGTGGATCTGCGAGGACGTGCTCGGCGACGTGGGCGAAGCGGACCCGGCCGTGGCGATCGTGCGCGACGGCAGGCTGGTCGTGACGGCCAACGACCAATTGATGCTGAGCGATGCGACGGGGTGCGAGTTCACGAGCGCGCTCGCCGACCAGAGTGCGGGCTTTCCCGTCGACGTGAGTCTCGACCCGGCGGACGACTCGTTGGCGCTCGCCGTGGCTCGCAGCGGGGACGGCAGCGGTACCGTTCATTTGCTCGAAATCGACGCGATTTCCGGCACTGCGCGCGTCACGGGCACCTCGCTCGGCAACGACTTGTTCCCGCTCACGCTCGACGGCGCCCCGTCGGCGCCCGAGCGCTGGTACGTGACCGCGCTTTCGACGGCGCCCGCCTCGATCCTGCTCCGCTCCGACGATCGCGGAAATACGTGGCAGCGCGTCGAGGTCCACCCCTACGAGAAGCTTCAGGCATACCTCGCCGCCGTCGACCCGAACGACGAGAACACCGTCTACGTTCGTGTGAACGACGATCCCGACGACCATCTGCTCGTTTCGCACGACGCGGGCGACCATTTCGTCGACGTGAGTGGGTTCGAAACGAAGCTCCTCGGCTTCGCGCTGGCGCCGGACGGCGACTCGCTCGCGGTCGGCGGTCCCGGCGTTCCCGTGTGGCTCGCGAACGCGGGCGATCTCGACTTTCAGCCCGTCGGCGGCCCATTTTCGCGGCTTTCTTGCCTGAAATGGACGGCCGCCGGGATTTTCGCATGCGCGGACGATCGCAGCGACGGGTTCACGCTCGGGCTTTCGGCCGACACCGGCGCGACCTTCACGCCGCTCTTTCACGCGAGCGAGCTCACGCCGCTCGCTTGTGACGCGAGCACCACCGTGGGTTCGACCTGCCCCGGCACTTGGTCGAGCGTCGTCGCGCAGCTCGGGACCGCCCCTACCACCAGCACGACCTCGAGTGGCTCGTCGTCGAGCGCAACTCCCGGCCGTTCGTCGCAGACCGCTTCGTGCGCCGCAACCCGAAGTGAGGCCGGTCCGTCGGCGCCTTGGTTCTTCGCCGTGGCCTTGGGCGCGGCGCACCGGCGCCGGAGAGAGCGCCGTGCGGGGCGTACCAAGCCGAGCGCCCGCTGACCGCTTGCAGTCACCGCGTTGTCCATTATAGTAGACACATGGTTCACAGCGTCGGCCCGGGCGAAGCCAGGCACTTACTGGCTGAAAATCAGCTGGATCTCGTGGACGTGCGCGATGCGAGCGAGTGGTCGCAGGGGCATCTGCCGGGCGCTCGTCACGTTCCGCTGGCGCGCTTGCGCGAGGACGCCCGCGCGGAGCTCCATCGAGACGGAGTCATTTTCGTTTGTGCGGCCGGGGTGCGAAGTGAAGCAGCCGCGCGCCTCGCGCTCGCCGAGGGATTTTCACGGGTCTACAGCTTGAGCGGCGGAACCCGAGGCTGGATCAGAGCCGGGCTGCCGCTCGTGAAGGACTGACCGTCGCACGGCCCAATCGCAGCGGGAGCGAGCAGAACATGCACATAGGACTCATCGGCGGCGTCGAACGCGGAACGCATCACTACGAGACACTGGCGGCCGAAGGCGGCCACACGGTGGAAATTCACTCCGGGCACTTGGCTGGGCGTGGTGTGGACACGCTCACCGCGATCGTGGAGCGGGCCGACGTGGTCGTGATCATCACCGACGTGAACAGCCACGGCGGGATGTGGGCCGCCAAGCGACTCGCGAAGGCGCGCGGTCGGCGCTGCATGTTGGTGCGGCGGATGGGCCCGTCGCGCTTCCGCGCGCTCGTCGGTGAGCTCGGCAATCGGACCGCCGCGGCCGCCGCGGTGCATTGAGTGCGCTCGGTGCTCGACGATGGCAGTCCGCGGTGCGTTCCGCCGCGGCGAATCATTCAGATTAGGAGACAATATTCCACGTAAGTGACGCCAACGGCGTCCCCGGTGCAATTCCCCTTGACGACCTCACCAGCATAAGCCTATATAGTCGATAGATTTAGAAGGCATCGCAAAACGGCTTTATTAGTGCTCGCTCCTCGTTTCCCGGTGGAAGGGCGCGGTCGGCAGACACCGCCGCCGTCGGGTTCGACTCCCGCGAGGAGCACCGGTTCGTGGCTGCCGCGCCCTGCGCGGCACGCAGGTTCACAGGAGATCATTGATGCTTAGGCTCAGTCGAAAAACGGTTCTCGGAGCGGCTTCTGGCGTCGCACTGAGCGTGCTCGCTCCACGAGCATTCGCTGCGGATTGCAACACGCTCGGTAAGCCGAATCCAATCTACGGCGCGGGCGGTAGCGCGGAAACGGCCACCATCGCGAAGGTCGCGACCTACTTCGCGTCGCTCACGGATCATCCGATCACGATTTTCTGGACCGACCCCGGTGCGTGCGCCGGCTATCAGCAATACCTGAACAACTCGATCACGAACTCGGCCGTGAAATACTGGGACGCTTCGGGCAACCAGCTCACGTGCAATGCGACCGCGCAGCCCGCCGACTTCGCCCACATGGGCAACGAGCACAGCTTCTGCGTCGATAGCGCCGCCTTGACGGTCCCGAGTGCGTGGCCGGCGGGCTACGGCACGGTGCTCGCGCCCGTGCAGACGCTGAACATCATCGCCGACAAAGACTCGAGTCAGAAGTCGATCAGCTTCGAGGCGCTCTACTATCTCTTGGGCTTCGGCGCGGGCGCGGACGGTAAGAGCATCTCGCCGTGGACCAATCCGGCGTACGTGGTCACGCGCTCGCCCACGTCGTTCGCGACGCAGTTTCTGGTGCACTCCATCTTCGGCAACGTGACGCAGCCGATCTTCGACGATCCCGGTAAAAACGGCCAGGGGACGTCGGACGCCGGCTACAACGGCCGGCTCGGCTACCGCGCCGCGGACCAGCAGACCGTCGCCGACCAGGTGGCGCACTTCGGCGACACCGACCCCGAAGCGCCCATCGGCTACGTGTCGGGTTCGGCGGCGGACGCGAACCGCAGCGAGGTGAAAACGCTCGCGTACCAACACCAGGGTCAGACGTGCGGCTTCTGGCCCGATTCGACCGACTCGACGTTCGACAAGATCAACGTGCGTACCGGCAAGTACCACTTCTGGACGCCCGGACACTTCTTCGCGCACGTCGACGCCGACGGCACGGGTCACGACATCGATCACCTGGTGAACGCCGACGTGGAGACCTTCATTCGGGCCTTCGTCGGGTCCGACGATCTGGACGCGCTGAACGCGGTCATCGACGCCGGCGACGTGCCCCTCTGCTCGATGCAGGTCACGCGCGAGGGACTCGACGGCGCGATAAGCTCGTACGCTTCGCCCGATCCCACGTGCGGTTGTTACTTCGAGTCGCGCGTCGCGGGCGTCGCCCAGTGCGATACGTGCGAGGAGGGGCACAACGAGGACTGCACGGATCCGAACGCGGTGTGCCGCCGCGGCTATTGCGAGGCTTACTGATGCATACGAAATTCAACTTGGTTCCCGCGCGCGCGACGAGCATTTTCACCCTGTTCGCGCTCGCGGCCGTCGTGGCCGAAGGCTGCGGCAGCGACAACAATCCCGCGCCTTCGACGCCGGTCGTGACCGGCGGCACGAGCAGCGGCGGCACCGGCGCGAAGGGCGGCTCGGGCGGTAAAGGCGGTTCGAGCGGTACCGGCGCCGAGAGCGGTGCGCCCGCGGAGGGCGGCACCGGCGGCAGCGGCACCGGAGCGAAAGGCGGCACCGGCGGCAAGGGCGGCACCGGCGGCAAGGGCGGCACCGGCGGCGGCAAGGGCGGCAAGGGCGGTAGCGGCAACACCGGCAATGAGGCGGGCACCGGCAACGAAAGCGGCACGGGCGACGTCTCGAGCACGGGCGGCACCCAGAACGGCACGGGCGGCACCGACAACAACCAGGGTGGCGCGGGCGCAGGCAACGTGAACTGCGACCCCGTCGGCCAATATCAATGCTACCCGTGCGCACCCACGACTAACGATCAATATCTCAATCACTGCAACGACTCGCAGTGCTCGAAGTTCGATAACTCGCGTATCGAAGGCTATAACGGCACGTTGCCGTCGCTCTGACGGCGTCTCGAGCAGGTCCACGCAGGAGACAGGTCATGGGACTCCACATCGGAAGCATCGCTCCTGATTTCGAGCAGGAATCGACCGCAGGCCGCATTCACTTTCACGCCTGGCTCGGCGCGAATTGGGGCGTGCTCTTCTCGCACCCGAAGGATTTCACGCCCGTGTGCACGACCGAGCTCGGGCGCGCCGCCAAGCTCAAGGGCGAGTTCGATCGCCGGGGCGTGCGCATCCTGGCCGTCAGCGTCGATCCGCTCGAGAGTCACCAGCGCTGGATTGCGGACATCGAAGACACGCAGGGCGTGAGCTTCAACTTTCCGATCCTCGCCGACGCCGATCGCAAGGTGTCGAACCTTTACGACATGATTCATCCCGAAGCGAACGACACGCTCACCGTCCGTTCCGTCTTCGTCATCGACGAGAAGCGACGCATCCGCGCGACGATCACCTATCCGGCCAGCACCGGGCGGAGCTTCGACGAGATTCTGCGGCTGATCGATTCGCTGCAGCTCACCGACGACCACAAAGTGGCGACGCCCGCGGATTGGCAAATCGGCGACGACGTCGTGATCTTGCCGTCGCTCCAGGATCCCGCCGAGATCGCGCGGCTCTTCCCCGCCGGCTACAAGACGATCCGACCGTACCTGCGCGTGACGCCGCCGCCGCGTTGAGCTGCCGTCGGCCTGCGACCGAGAAAAGTCGCAGAGTGATTCGCAGCGCCGCTCGGTGCGTGCGGTCGACGTGACGTGGGACGAGCGTCGGCGCGTCTCGGCGCGGAGGAGTGACCGCGCTTTTCGCTGCGCGTGGCTCGGGCTGCGCGCTTGCAACGCGGGCGTGCGCCGACGCTCGCCGACCCGCCGGGGAGGTCCGGGTGAAGGTCCCGTGCACTTTCGATTTGACGAGAAGAGTTATTTAGAATATAAAGTCTATGGATTTGATAGGGAAATGTGTAAGAAGCGGAAGCTAATGAGTTTTTTGGCGCTGATCTCGCTGAGTTTTTCCCGCGCTGCTCTCGCGCAGGGAACGACCGGCGCGCCCAGTCCTCCGCCTCCCGCGACCTCGTCCGAGTCGGAGGATCTCGAGCTGCCGCCGGCCTCGACGCCAGCTCCGGCCAGCACCGCACCGGCGAACGCTTCGACCACGCCTGCCTCGGCAACGCCGCCGCCGGCCGCTCCGAAGAGCGCCGCCGCCGACTCCGACGTGTCGCCCACCGCCACCACGGGCACGCCCATCGGCAGGGTGAAGGAAGGCAACGCGCACGCGCTTCCGCTCGACATCAAGGTGAGCGGGTACATCCAGGCGCAGTTCGAAACGCACCAAGATTCCGAAGATCAGCTGCAACAGGGCGGCGCGCCGCTCAACCAGAACCGCTTCCTTTTACGCCGTGGCCGCATCCGTATCGACCGCGATTGGCGTTACGCGCGTGCCACGGTCGAGTTCGACGCGAACACGGTGAGCGGCGTGAACGTCGGCGTGCGACGTGCCGAAGCGTCGCTCCTCTACCGCGGCGATCGCGGTGTGGACGAGCCGCCGCTCGTGATGCTCACGGCCGGCGTGATGGACATTCCGTTCGGCTACGAGCTCCTCGAACCGACGCGCCAGCGACCGTTCATGGAGCGTTCCACCGGCGGTCTCGCGATTTTCCCGACCGACATGGACGTCGGCGCGCGGCTCGCGGGGTCGCTCGACTTTTTCGAGTACGCGGTCGCCATCATGAACGGCGAACCGCTGAACAACAGCGGTTTTCCCCGCGATCCGAACGCCGCGAAGGACGTGATTGGTCGCTTCGGCGTCGACGTGAAGCCCGTGGACGGCTTCACGATCGGCGGCGGCACTTCGTTCGCGACGGGCAAGGGTTTTCATCCCGGACAGGACGCCGGGAAGAATCAGTTGGTCTGGCGCGACGCCGATCAGAACGGCGCGTTCAGCCCGAACGAGGTCGTGCTCGTGCCCGGGAGCGCCGCGACGCCGTCGAAGAACTTCGACCGCTGGGCGCTCGGCGCCGACGTCGAGGCGGCGCTCGAGACGCCGCTCGGCCGTTCGAAGCTCTACGCGGAAGGGTTCGTCGCGCAGAACTACGACCGCGGCGTGCAGCCCGCCGATCCGGTCATCACGGGTGTGGACGTGCGCGAGGCCGGCGCTTACGTCGCCGTGCTGCAAGACGTCACGCGCTACGGGATCGTCGGGTTTCGGGGCGGCTTCTACGATCCCAACGCCGACATCGCGGAGACGCGTCAGGGCCGACTCTTGCCCGTGTCGCAGACGATTTGGACGCTCTCGCCGCTCGCCGGGCTCGTGTTGCCGGGCACCGGGAAGCTCCTTTTTCAATACGACTTCGTGCTCGACAAGCTCGCGCGTGATTCGCGCGGGGTGCCGACCGACGCGAAGAACAACGTGATGACGCTGCGGCTGCAGGTGGAGCTGTGAGGGCGTTCGGCTGTACCTGCGCGCTCGCGGCGCCGCTCTGGTTCGCCGCGGCGGGCTGCGGCGGTCAGCCGATCACGACCGAATTCCAAGAGCCGATTCGGGCGCAAGGCGCCGACTTCGTGAAGGGGCCCTTGCCGGGCTCGCGTCCCCTCACCGGCGCCGAGCAGGGGCAGGGCGTGCTGCCGACCACGCCGACCGTGCTCGAGGTGACGATCCCGCCGGCCGTCACGGTCGGTGCCGCCACGTTCCAAATCCCCGGCGTCATCAGCAGTGACGCCGCCGCGGTCGGGTTTCGCTTCGCCGACATCGGCAGCGGCTATTGGGTGCGCCCGGGCACGAACACCTCGCAGACGGGCGGTTTCAGCTTCAGCGTCGACGCGACGATTTCGTCGGACGCGCCGGTCGGCAAGCACACACTGCTCTTCGCCGGGATCGGACCGCACGGCGAGTCGGGAACGGAGCAGGCCTACGACGTCTGTCTCGAGCCGCCGATCCCGGACAAGCTCAGCAGCGCCGATCCGGCGCTGCCGGGCAACGCGTGCGATCCGACCCAACAGCCGCCGGCGCTCGTCGTGAGCCTCGCGTGGGACACGGCGGTCGATCTCGATCTCAAGGTCGTCGCGCCGAGCGGTAAAATCGTGGATCCGAAGCACCCGAACACGGGCACGCCCGTGGACGGCAAGGTCGACGTGACGGAGCCCGGCATCGGCGTGCTCGACGGCGACTCGAACTCCGACTGCAAGATCGACGGGCGCGACCGCGAAAACCTGGTGTTCGAAACGCCGCCGGAGCCGGGTGTCTACGAGGTGTACGCCGACCTCTACGAAGCGTGCGGCAAGAGCTCCGTGCGTTTCGAGCTCTCGCTCGTGTCGAGCGAGCCGGGTTCGGATCCGAACACCTTCACGCAGGTGACCACCTTTCGTCAGGGCGGCGTGCTCGCGAGCACGGCCGCCGACGGCGGCTCGACGCTCGGGCTTTTCGTGACGGAGTTCGTCGCAGAGTGAAGGCACTACGGAGCGCTCGGCGCTCGAGGAACCAGAGTCATGCTGATTGAACGATTGATGCGGGTCGCGCTGCTCGGCAGCGAATGGGTGCTGTATCTGTTGCTCTCGCTCTCGGTCGTCTCGTTTTCGACGATGTTCGAGCGCTGGCTGTATTTCCGCAAACGTCGGGACGACGTCGACGCGTTGCGCGCCAACGTGCGAAAGAAGCTCGACGCCGACGACCTCGACGGCGTGGACCAAGTGCTGGCGAAAAGCCGTGCCGTCGAGGCGCGCGTCGCCCGCGAAGGGTGGCGCTGGCTGCCGGGCGGAGCGGAGGCGATGACGGACGCCGTGGAATCGGAGCTCGCGCTCGTACGGCGGGAGCTCGAGCGCGGGACGAATCTGCTCGGCACGCTCGGGAACAACGCGCCTTTCGTCGGACTCTTCGGCACCGTGCTCGGCGTGATCATCGCCTTCCACGCGCTCGGGCAGGCCGGCGGCAACGCCGGGCAGATGGGCGGCGTGATGGCCGGCATCGCGGAAGCGCTGATCGCGACGGGCGTCGGGCTCTTCGTCGCGCTGCCCGCGGTGATCGCCTACAACGTGATCCAGAAGCGCATCGGCGACATCGAGTCGGGCGCGCTGTCGCTCACGAAGCTCCTCACGGCGTACGTGAAGTCGAATCGCGGGACGGCCGGCGAAGCCGCGCCGGAAGCGAGCGAAGCGGCAGCCGCCGAAGCGCCGCACACCGAGGGCGTCGAGCTCGGCGACGCCGCCGCCGCGGTGGCGGGCGCGAACTAAGGGAAAAACCAGGGAGAACGCGATGGCATCCGTAACCTCTTCGAGCCGCGGCCGCGCGCCCATCGTCGGCATCAACGTGACGCCGATGGTCGACGTGATGCTCGTCTTGCTCATCATCATGATGGTCGCCGCGACGTACATCGTGTCGCAGGCGCTCAAGGTCGAGCTGCCCCGCACCGCCACGTCCGACGAGACCGTCGCGAAGACGTACGTCGTGACGGTGACGCGCGAGGGCAATTACCTCTTCAACGACAAGCCCGTCTCGCACGCGGGGCTCGTGAACGAGCTCAAGGCCGCGCGCAAGGCTTCGAAAGGCGAGGTGAACCTCGTCATCACGGCGGACGCCGCGGCGCAGCACGGGCAGGTCGTCGGCGTGATCGACACGGCGAAGCTCGAGGGCATCACGAAGTTTGCCATCAACGTGGAGCGCAGGTAGCGGCCGCGCGCCGCCTTGCGGGAAAGACGAGAGCGTGGCGCAGAAGTCCCTGCTCGGCTTGAGCCTGCTCTTCCACGGAGCGCTCGGCGTGCTCGTCTACCGCATCGACATGGGGAGCTCGCACGCCGCGACGGCGATCGAAGTCGCCGACATGAAGAAGAAAGTCGAAGCCCCGAAGCCTCCACCCGAGCCGCCGAAGGCCGCGCCCGAGCCGCCGAAGCGGGTCGCGCGTCGCGCCGCGCCCGCCGTGGAAAAAGCGCTGGAACCGCCGCCGCCTTCCGCCCCCGCCCCCCTCGAAGCGCTGCCGGATTTCGGGCTCGAGCTCAGCGGCGGCGTCGGCGGACTCGCGGTCGCGCCGGCGGCGCTCGGACCGAACCCGGGAAACGCGCTCGCGGCTCGCGCGCCGGCTCCCGTCGTGAAGCACGCGGTCACGCACGTCGCGAACGCCGCGCTCGAGCCGTGTGACGAAGCCGCCACCAAACCGAAGCCGCTCAACGTGCCGCAGCCCACCTACAGCGAGCGCGCGCGCGAAGCACAGGTCGAAGGCAAGGTGCGCGTCGAGCTGACGGTCGACGAGCACGGGCGTGTCGTTTCCGTGCGCGTGGTTCAAGGACTCGGCTACGGACTCGACGAGGCTGCGGTGGCCGCCGCGCAAGGCGCGACGTTCGAGCCCGCGCTCCGTTGCGGCAAGCCGACACGCGCGACGTTCGTCATCGGTATGCGCTTTTCAGCTTCCTGATCGTTTCTCCCGTGCCCCGATTTCAATTCACATGCCGAAGTCTCGCCTTCGCCCTCTGCATCACCAGCCTCGTGGGCTCCGCCCGGGCGCAGAATACGGCGCCCGTTGCTGAGGAAGCCATGAAACCCCGCCTCACGAGGCCGCCGGCGCTCGTCACCTTCGTCGAGGCGGACTACCCGGAAAGCGAGAAGGCCGCGGGGCGCGCCGCGGCCGTCGTGTTGCGCATCGGCATCG
Organism: Polyangiaceae bacterium; assembly: GCA_035499895.1. Classification (GTDB taxonomy): domain Bacteria; phylum Myxococcota_A; class Polyangia; order Polyangiales; family Polyangiaceae; genus PMG-095. The sequence goes on from DATJXW010000169.1 coordinate 32,521, forward strand.
GCGCCGACGGAACCGTCACCGACGTGGCGGTGCTCGAGTCCGCGGGCGCGGCATTCGACGCGGCCGCCGTCGCCGCCGCGAAGCGCTTCGTCTTCACGCCCGCAGAGGTCGACGGCAAGCCCGCTCCGATCCGCATCGCGTACCGATACGAGTTCGTGCTCAAGCCAGCCGCGCCCACGACGGGCATCCTCACCGGCGTCGTGCGCGCGCGCCCGGGCGGCGAGCCGCTCGCGGGCGTCACCGTCGCGCTCGACGACGGGACGAGCGTCGTCACGGACGCGACGGGGCACTTCACCTTTCCCGATCTGACGCCGGGGCGCCGGCGCGTGCTGCTCTCGCGCTCCGACCTGAAGGGACTCCAGACCGAGGAAGAAATCGTCGCGGGCGAGAAACTCGAAGCGACCTACGAGATCGAGCAGGCACCGGTCGAAGACGAGGGCGAGCACGACGATCTCGAAATCGTCGTCGTCGCGCCGAAGCTCGTGAAGCAGACGGTCTCGACCAAGGTGGAGGCCGCCGAGGGGCGCCGCGTCGCCGGCACGCAAGGCGACGTCCTCAAAATCGTCGAAAACCTGCCCGGTGTCGCGCGCGCCACGGCGGGGTCGAGTCAAATCGTGGTGTGGGGCGCCGCGCCGGAGGACACGCGCGTCTACGTCGACGGCCTGCGCGTTCCGTTGCTCTATCACTTCGGCGGCTTGCGCTCGGTGGTGCACACCGATCTCGTGAACAGCGTCGAGCTCGTCCCGGGCGGCTACGGCGCTGCCTACGGCCGCGGCCTCGGCGGCCTCATCGTGGTCGAGACGCGCGACCCGCCGAAAGACCGCTTGCACGGCAGCGTGCAAGTCGACGTGATCGACGCGTCCGCGGCCGTGCAAGGTCCGGCCGGTGCGGGCTGGTCGTTCGCCGTCGCCGCGCGGCACAGCCATTTGGACAGCGTGCTCGACGCGTTCACGTCCAAGGACTTCCAGGAATTCTTCCAGATCCCCCACTACTACGACGCTCAGGCGCGGCTCCGGCGCGAGCTCCGCCCGAACGAATTCGTCGAAATCCTGGGACTCCTCTCGTCGGACTCGGTGTCGCGCACCGTCGAAAGCTCCGATCCGAACGGTCAGAAGAGCGAAACCAAGGATCAGCGCTTCCAGCGCGTCGGTCTGCGCTACAAGCGCGTGCTCAAGGACGGCTCGAGCGCGGAGGTGCTGCCGTGGATCGGGTGGGACCACTCGGATCTCACCTCGCGGTTCGGCTCCGTACCGACGAGCCTGGCGCTCGATTCGAACATTTTCGGGCTGAGGGCGACTTACAGCGGCAAGCTCGGTGACGCCGCCGTCGCGACGGTGGGACTCGATCTCGAAGGCACGAACACGACGGCGGTGCGGTCCGGCAGCACGTCGAGCCCGCCGCGCGAAGGGGACGCGCACGTGTTCGGCCAGCCGCCGTCGGATCAAATCAACGGCGACCGCTGGCAGAGCTTCATCGGCAGCGCGGCGCCGTTCGTTCAGGTCGACCTCGGCTTGTTCTCGGACGCGCTCCACGTCGTCCCCGGCGTCCGCTTCGATCCGCTCTTCGTGAGCGTCGCGCGCCGCTTGCCGCAGGACGGCAACAATCCCGGTGTCGGCGCGTATTCGGCCGACCTCGGCGTCGAACCGCGCGTGTCGCTGCGCTACCGGCTCTCGAAGCGAGCGACGTTGAAGGCCGCCTACGGCGAGTACCGGCAGCCGCCGCAGCCCGAGGATCTCTCCGCCGTGTTCGGCAATCCGTTGCTCGGCGTCGCTTCGGGCAAGCACGTGCTCGGGGGCGGTGAGTTCGCGCTCTCGCCGACGATCGGCGTCGAAACGACCGTATTTTACACGCATTCGAAGGGGCTCGCCGCCCGTAACCCGCTCCCGTCGCCGCTCGTCGCGGAAGCGTTGCTCGACATCGGCGAAGGGCGTTCGTACGGCGCGCAATTTTTGATCCGGCGAAACCTGGCGAACGGTTTCTTCGGCTGGGTCGCGTACACGTTGCTTCGCGCCGAGCGGCGCGATCAGCCGGGCACGCCCTTCCGACTCTTCGACTTCGACCAGACGCACGTGCTCACCGCGCTCGCCGCGTATCAACTCGGCAAGGGCTTCGACGTGAGCGCGCGCTTTAGGTACGCGACCGGTTATCCGCGTACGCCGGTCATCGGCTCGTATTTCGACGCGCGTCGCGACCTCTACGAGCCCGAGCTCGGACCGAAGAACAGCACTCGGCTGCCGGACTTCTGGCAGCTCGACGTCCGCTTCGCCAAGCGCTTCAACATCGGAACGACCGAGCTCGAGACCTACCTCGACGTGCAGAACGTCACCGACCGCCAAAACCCCGAAGAGATCGCCTACAGCCCGGACTACACCCAGAAGCGCTACATCGACGGCCTCCCCATCTTGCCGGTGATCGGCGCGCGCTGGGGGTTTTGATGGGAGTGCGCCTTTTCTGCCGATTCCGCGCTGGGCCGGGACTGCTCGCCGCTCTGGCGGCGTGCGGCTGCGTGCCCGACTTCCTCGACGACACCACGCACGTCGCTTCGGCGCGCGTCGTCGCCGTCCGTTCGACGCCCGCGGAGGCGCACGAGGGTGACGCCGTGACGCTCGACGGGCTCGTCGCCGCGCCCGACGGAGCGCCGGCTGCCGTCGTCGGCTGGTCGCTCTGTCTCGATCGCAAGCCGCTCTCGGAGCTCGGACCCGTGAGCACGCGCTGTCTCCAATCGCCGTCGCCCGGCTCCGACATCGCGGAGGCGCTCGATCCGACTCCGCCCGTGACGGCGAAGCTGCCGTCGGACGCGTGTGAGCTCTTCGGTCCCGAGCGCCCCGAGCCGAAGCCGGGCGAGCCGTCCGGGAGGCCCGTCGATCCCGACGTGACCGGCGGCTTCTATCAACCGGTGCTCGCCTGGATCGGCGCGACGCCCGTCCTCGGCGGCGTGCGCCTCGAGTGTCCGCTCACCGGGGCGTCGCCGGACGCGACGCGTGACTTCAACGCTCGCTACAACCCGAACACGAACCCGGCGCCGGTCGCGCTCGAGGCGGTGCATGCCGACGGGACGAGCGAAGTACTGAGCGACGGCGCGCCTCACGCTTTCACGGCGGGTGAAAGCGTCGAGCTCCGGGCGACGTTACCCGCGTGCGATCCGGCGGCCGCCGCTTGCGGCGGGGCCGAGAATTACGTCGTCTACGACGCGCTCGACCAAACCATCGTGACGCAGACCGAATCCATCGTCGTCTCCTGGTACGCGACGGACGGCGACTTTTCCGAGCCTCGCAGCCAAGCTCTCGCCGAAGACGACGGCAGCCTCGCCGCAGGGGTGACGTGGACTTTACCCGGCCGGAGCGTCACGGCGACGGTCTGGGCCGTGGCGCGAGACGACCGCGGTGGCGCGGGATGGCTCGCGGGTGCCGCAGACATTCCACCATGAAGGGGCTCTCATGCTGACGCGCAAAACCACTTACGGCATCCGGGCGCTCGTCAACATCGCGCGCGCGGGCGAGCGTTCGCTCTCCGTCGCCGAGATCGCGGAGCGCGAAGGTATCCCACCCAAATTCCTCGCCGGGATTCTGGCGGATCTCCGGCAGCGCGGCATCGTGCGCGGTCGTCGCGGTCCGATCGGCGGCTACGAGCTCGCGGTGCCCGCCGAAGCGCTCACCATCGCCGAAGTCGTCGAGTCGCTCGGCGGGCCGCTCTTCCCGTTCGCGTGTCTCGCCCGCGAGCCGAACGGCGAACGCTGCCGCGAGTGCCCGGGGGCCGACATGTGCCCGGCCCGTCGCGCTCTTTCGGGTGCGTGCGCGGCGGCGTACCGGGAGCTCGGCGCCATGGCGCTCGCCGACATCGCGGCCGAACCCCAGGGCGCGAACGATCTCGAACCCGAGGCGGGAGCCGACGAGGCGAGAGCTCGCCGGCAACGGGGCTGAAACCCGCGATCCGCCCTGATTTTCGGCCCGCACGACGTGAAGCTCGCCGGAGGCCCAACATCCATTAGGCTAGGCGAGGAGGAACCTACCGTCCGATGATCACGATGAAGGCGAAGTACGCAATCAAGGCGCTCGCGCGCCTGGCTCTGGCGCCGCCCGGTGAGCCGGTGTTGATTGCCGACATCGCGGAAGCGGAGTCGATTCCGAAGAAGTTTCTGGAGGCCATTCTCGCCGAGCTCAAGCAGCACGGCGTCGTGCACTCGCGCAAGGGGCGGGGTGGCGGCTACCTCTTGTCAAAGGGACCGGAAACGATCACTCTCGCGGCAATTCTGCGCGTGCTCGACGGTCCGATCGCGCCGGTGCCGTGCCTCAGCCGCACCGCGTACCGGCGCTGCGACGGGTGCACCGACGAAGCGACCTGTTCGGTGCGGCTGGTGTTGCGCGAGGCGTACGCGGCGAGCGTCGAAGTGCTCGAGCGCACGACGCTCGCGGACGTGGCGAAGAACGCGAGCCTCTTCATGACGCGCGAATTGGCGCCCCTGCGCTACTCGATCTAGCTCGCCGCTCGGCCCCCGCCGGACGCCGCGTCGGCCGATTGCAAAGGCCGAAACCACGCACTACCCTCGCGGGCATGATGCGTTCGCTGCTCGCCGTTTCGTGGACCGCGCTCGTTCTCTCCGCCTGTGGCGCCGCGGGGCAGCCCGACAAGATCCAGACGCCGGATCAATTCATCGCCGAGGAGGACGCCGAGGGCGCCAAGCAGATCGCGGCGGAGAAGAAGCAGGAGAGCAACTCCGGCGCGCCGACCGAGACGGAAGACGAAAAGGTCCGCGACTGGGACGACAAGCAGGCGACGCTCGAGATGAAGCGTGCCGCGCGGTCCGCCGAGACGTGCCCCGACTCCGTGACGGAGAAGGCTCCGAAGGGCATGGCGACCGTGACGTTGCTCTTCGCCAACGACGGCAAGGTGAAGGATTCGAAGATCGACGACGTTTACAGCGACAAGGCCGTCGGCACCTGCGTGCTTCGCGCGATGGGCAGCGTGATCGTGCCGGCCTACAAGGGCGACGAGCACACGTTGGTCTGGCAGATCGACCTCACCGGCGCGAAGCAGAAACACTCCGGGCCGAAGGACAGCGGCGACAAGGGGCAGTGAGCCTTCGCCGCGCGGGCGCGGCGACTCACTTCAGAGCAGCCACACGCCGAGCACGACCAGCACGGCGAGCAGGCCGACGGACGCCATCGCGACCGCTTCCCACGCCGACGAGCGGGGATCCGTCGATTTGAGCTCGATCGAAGCAAGCCGCGTCACGCTGCGTTGCTTGCGCCCGAAGGCCAGGTTGGCGGCCTTGAGCGCCGCGTTCTCACCGTCGAGCTCCGAAGTGATCGTGGTCACGGACTCGCGCTTTTGCCATGCGGGCGCGCGGTCTGTCTAGCCGTGTCGTGCGAGCACGGCACTCCCGTTCAGTGGCTCGGGGTAGCGGCCGCGGGCGCGCGCTCAGCTCCGGAAGCGGCCTTTGCCGCGCGTCTCCCACCACTGGCGATATTGGCGCTGGGCCGCGCTGCGCTCGCCCGGCGGTAGGTCGTCGTAATACCCGAAGTATTCGCGGGTGAGCGCCTTCAGCTCTTCGCCTGCGGCCCGGCGGATCTCGGTCGTCTCGTGGGTGAGGGCGTCGATCAGCCACTCGATGCGGTGCCGCGACGAGGCGCTCCGCCACCAGCCGCTCCACGCCGGCGCGTCGACGCCGTGGTCCTGCCGCGCGAGCACCACGAGCGCCCGGCGCGCGCTCTGCACGATATCGCGAGGGTTGTCGTCGAGCGCGGCGATCAAGTACGGCACCGCTTGCGCCTGCCGCAACTCCGCGAGCGTCTCCATCGCCGTGAGGCGCACCGTCGTCGGCCGCATGCGATCCGACGCGGTCGCGCCGAGCTCCGCGACCAGCGTCGCGATCGAGTCGGGCGAGCTCACGAGCAGGCGAGCCGCGGTGAGGGCGGCCCGCCTGACCTCGACGTCTCCGTCGAAGAAGCGGCGCGCGATGGCGTGGGCGCTGTCCGGGGTCGGAATTTCGCCGAGCAAGCGCGTGGCGTAACCGCGGACCTCCGCGTCGGCGTCGTTCGTGCGCACGACGAGGAACGGCACCGCTTTCTCGCCGATGCGGGCGAGCGTCCTCAGCACGGGGCCGCAATCTGAGGCGCGCGCGAGGCCCGCGTTCGGACGGCGCGACGAGGGTGTCTCGATGGGGCCGGGGAACGCGGCGACGAGCACCGCGATGCCGGCCGCTCCGGCGGCGACCAGACGATCGCCCGCGCCCGCGTCACCTTGGAGGAGCTGCTCGAGGAGTGCCTTGCAGTCTTCCGCGACGTCGACGATGACGCTCGGTAAATTCTGGTCGCTCGTGCCCGAGCGCGACGCGGGCAACGGTCGCGCGCTGTGCGCCGCGGTGCGGCTCACCGACGCGAGGGGCACGCCGGGCGAGTCCGTTTCGCTCCAATCGCCGGCGCCCGCGAGCTCGGCGATCTCGGAGTCCGTCGCCGCGGCGCCGATCGAGATGTCCGGCGATTCTTCGCTCACCGGCGCGCGCGGTTCGGGAGGCAGGCTGCCGACGCCGGGTCGCGTGCCCCGCTCGCTCTGCACGAAGGGTGAGCGCCCGCCCGAAAGCTCCTCCCAACCGGCATCGACCTGCTGCGGCGGGATCGTCCCCGGACGGCGCGGACTCGGCGCGGCGCCCGCCGGATCGGTCGGGCGCTCGGAAATGCGGCCGATCGGAATCACCGGGCGTGCCAGCGCTTCCGCGATGGAGCGCGGCGGACTGCTCTCGGTCGGGGCGGGCGCGCCGAGCATCGGAGCGAGCGGCCGCGCGCGGCTTTGAGCGCTCTGCTCGCCTGCCGGGCGCTCGCTCCGAACCGGTTCCGTGCGCGGAGGGATCGTCGACGTGCGAGCGGCGCCGGTCGGCAGCGTCGCCGGATGGTCGTCGATGTCGTCCGCCGTCACGTGCGTCGGCGTCGTCGGCGGCGGGTCCGTGGGCGGCGGCGCCGGAGCGGTGACGGCCGGAACGACCATGGGCGGGGCCGGCGTCGTGACGGTGACGGAGGTGACGAGCGGAGGCGCGGGCGAGGTGACGGGCAGCGACGTGCCCGGAGCCGGGGCCGTGACGCGCAGGGAATCGCTGGGCGCGGTGATGATGACCGGGTTCGACGCCACGGCCACGCGCGGCGCGGGCGGCGGCTCCGACGGCGTGTCGTCGCCCCGGCGCGGAGACAGCGCCGAGGCGAGCGCTTGCGCGCGCTCTTCGGGGCTCGGAACGAGCGCGCGTTTCGGCGATTTCGGCAGGAGCGCGCCAATCACGACGCCCTCGGCGCGGCCGCGCTTCCGCTGCACGATGAGGCGCTCGAGCGCCGCCGCGACGAGCGGCGCGAACGAAATCACGTCGCCGATCGTCGTGAGGTCGACGTCGGCGTCGCCGTGATCGCCGTAGAGCACGAGGATCGCGCGGCCCCGCACGCGAATGGGCAAGAGCAGCACTTGGGGTCCCGGCCGTCGCTCGAGGTCCTTCGCGAGCGCCGCGTCGAGCCCGCCGCCGAGCCGCGTGAGCAAGTGGCCCGAGGCGTCGCGCACCGCGGCGAGCGAGCTCGGCAGATCGAGCGACACGCCGATCGACTGCACTTTCGCGCGAGCGGCGCCCGGCCCGTGCGCGTCGCGCCCCTCGGCGAGATCGGCGTGCAGCGCGAAGAGCGCCGAATACTCGAAATACTGCTGCACGAAGTCGAAGAACGACTCGAGCACTTCGTCCCTCGACGTCGCGTTCAAGAGGTCGCGCTCCGCCATCGCGGCCGTATACGGGCCGAGACGGCGCGGGCGCGGAACCTCGCGCAGCACCGCGCGCACGAGCGCTTTCGGGTCGCCCTGTGAACGAACCTGCGGCGCTTCGACGGGAGGCTTCGCGCTCAGCACTGGAACGGGCGGCGCGACCGTCGGCGGCCGCTCTTGACGCGCGCCTTCGGGCTCCGGATAAAAGCTCGGGCTCGGCTCGCCGCGCCCTTCGAGTCGCGCGAGCGCGCGGGCCGTGCGTTCGTCGAGGGGCTGCCCGTAGTCGCGCGCGACGGCTTGCCGCACGCGGACGAGCGGTGCGACCCGTTGCACGATGGTGACGCCGAGGCCGAAGCCGAGATCGCTCTCGACCTCGGCGGGGAGCGGCTCGCTCACCGCGAGAGCGAGCACGCCCGCCTGTTCTTCGAGCGGGTAGCAGGCGAAGCGTTGCGCGACGTCCGCGGGCACGAGCCGCCGCACTCGCTCGGCCGCGCGCGGCAGCTCGCCGACCGGCGCCGCTTCCATGCCGAAGGACTCCGCGAGCGCCGCCGAAACGCGCTCCTCGCTGAGCGACCGGAGCTCGAGCAGGTTCGTCAGGAGATCGCCGCCGTAGGCGGTTTGACGCGCGAGCGCCTCCTCGACCTGCTCCATGGATGCGAGCTGGTGCTTCACGATGCTCGAGCTGAGGAGCGGCATGAGTTCTCGGAAAATACGGGGCGATGGTACTCGGCCGCTAGAGGCGATGCAGCGATCAAAGGAGCCTCGCGACGGCGTGACGGGATGCCGCACACCGACCGAGCGACGTTGCGCTCGCGCTTGAAAGGGGCGGTCCGAAGCCGATCGGTCACACGGCCGGTTTTGTATTCAAGATTGCGGATTGGTCCTCGGCTATGTTGTTGATATTGGCTAAAAACAGCCAAGTCCGTATTCAGTGCGTATACTGAAAAACTCTGGCAACCCTTGTTTGGCACCCTCGCGCCGCGCACACTGACCGGAGATGGCGGCGCGGCGCACGAGCAAGCAGAAAGACGTAGGCGTCAGCGTCTACGATTTTCTCGACTACCGCGCGTACCTCCGCGCCTATTACGAGAGCGCGAAGCGCGTCCGGCCGAGCTTCTCGTTCCGGCTCTTCTCGAAGCTCGCGGGCCTGCGTTCCCCGAACTTCTTGAAGCTCGTGATCGAAGGCGAGCGCAACCTCGGCGTCGATTCGGTCGGTCGCTTCGCCGAAGCGCTCGGGCTCAGCGGGCCGGACGCGGAGTTCTTCGGCGACCTCGTGGCGTTCAACCAAGCGCCGACGATGGGCGAGAAGAACCGCGCCTTCGAGCGCATCGCGGCCTCGCGGCGGTTCCGTCAGGCGCGGCGCATCGACGGCGAGCTCTTCGCGTACTTGTCGCACTGGTATAACCCCGCCGTTCGCGAGCTCGCCGCGCGCCCGGACTTCAGCGAGGACCCGCGCTGGATCGCGGCGGCGCTGAGGCCCGTGATCACGCCGAGCGAAGCGGCCGAAGCGCTCCGGCTCTTACTCTCCCTCGGCCTGCTCGTGCGTCACCCCGAGACGGGGCGCATCGAGCGCGGGGAGCCGACGCTCACGACCGAGCACGAAGTGAGCGCGCTCGGAGCCGCGGCGTTTCACCGCCAGATGCTCGAACGGGCGGGCGGATCCATCGAGCTCTTTTCGCGCGAGGTCCGCGATCTCGCGGCTCTCACCGTGTGCGTGAGCCCGAAGACGGCGGCGATCGTCAAGCAGCGCATCCACCAGTTTCGCGAGACGCTGGCCGAGATTTGCGACTCGGATACGGAGGGCAGCGTCGTGTACCAGTTGAACGTGCAGTGGTTTCCCCTTTCGTCCGTGGAGGAGGACGGCTCGTGAACAAAGCCAAGCTCTTACTTTCGATCGCCGCGGCGTGTGCCGGCGCGTGCAGCACGCCGGGCGGCACGAGCTCGACGGGCGTCGGTAACCCCGGCGCGATCTCGCTCTCGATCGTCACCGACGACGAGCTCGAGCTCACTCCCGACAACGGGGGCGCGCCGGCTACGTGCGAGGGGACGGCAGGTGCGACCGACGCTGCGGCGGCGGGCGGCGCAGGCGGTGAGGGCACCCCGGTCGTCGTCGACGCGGCGGGCGCGCCGAACGCCGGTGCCGAGCCGCTCGACGACGATTTGCCGCGCATGAGCGTGAAGCACGCCATGTTCGCGCTGCGTGAGTTCGACTGGATCGCGTGCGATTCGCCCGCCGACAAGACGGTGGTGCGGGGCCCGTTCGTCGTCGATCTCGTGAATCACACGACCGAGCCGGCGATCCCGCCCGTCGCGGAGCCGGCCGGCGGATTTTGCGCGCTCGAGGCGCCGCTCACGGTGGTCGACGCGCCGGCGTCGCTCGCGGGCAGCTCGCTCTACTTCGAGGGCAAGCGTACGGACGGCACGACCTTCGTACTCTACGCCGCCGTGCAAGCGACGCTTCGGGTGCGCCGGCACGCGGCCGTCGTGTGGAGCGCGAGCGACACGCCCGCCGTGCTCTGGGCGTTCCGTCCGCGGCGGTGGCTCTCGCGCGCGGCGCTCGACGCCGCGAGCACCACGCCCTGGGACGACGGCGGCGCGGCCGTCGTCATCGACGCCAACCGGCACCCGCTGCTCTTCGCCGCGATTCGCGAGCGACTCGCCGGCAAGAGCACCCTCTTCCGCGATCTGAACGAGAACCACGAGCTCGACCCCGAGGATCGCAACGTGATCGTCGGGGACGGCTCCGACGACGCCGACTGAAGTCCCGCGCGAGCGCGCACACGAATCCCACAATCCGACGGCCCGTCGCCGCTCGCTCCACGCGCGCAGCGGCGGAGCTTTGCCCCGATCCGCTTTTTCACCCCACGAAAGGAACCCGTCATGAAACTCCCGCTCAAAACCTCCCTTCTGGCGCTCTCTCTCGCCGCTCTTTTCCCCGCGTGCGCCTCCAACACGAAGGACGACGCGCTCGACGCCGTGCCGGAGCAAGCCGCTTTCCAGCTCGGTGTCACCGACGACCCGACGAGCGAGGGCACGGCGACGAGCGGCGACTCGGTCGATCCTTCCGACGAGGTCGACGACGCGATGGCCGCCGCCACGGCCGCGATGGACGTCGCGCCCGAGCTTGCCCGGAGCCGCGCCGCGATCAAGGACCTGAACGACGCGCTCCGTCGCTTCATGCAGCCGATCGTCGCGCTCGTGCGCGACACTCCGCCGACCTCGACGGACGGTGACGTGCGCACCTGGGGCCCCGTCACGCGCGGAGCCACGGAGTTCGAGTTCGTGCTGCGTCACGGCACGGCGCGCCATTACGGCTGGGTGTTGCGCGCGCGCCCGGCGGGTTCGACGGACGACTTCACGGCCGTCGCCGCCGGCGGAATCACCGTCGGTTACGCGCCGCGCCGAGGCCACGGCACGATCGGGCTCGATCTCGACGCGCTCGGCGCGGTCGATCCGACCGTCACGGCGCGCGGCAAGCTCCTCGCCGGTTTCGCGCACGTCGCGGGCGGCAGCATCATCGGCTATCGGCTGAACGGCTTCACCCCGGATCCGGCCAACGAGGATCCCGTCGATGCGCTCGCCCAGCGCGTGCATCTCGCGGCGGGCATCAATCGCGTGCGGCTCGCCTTCTACGGCAACTTGCCCGAGACCGCGACGGACGCGAAGGAGCTCGTGCTCGCGCGCGTGCGGCACGTGCGCGACGTGGGCGGTCGCGCCGACATGCTCGTCACGGGCGGCGACGTCGCCGACGGGCACGTCCTCGTCGTCAGCGAATGTTGGGACAAGGCGCTCGAATCGGGGTTCCGCGTCGTGCGCGACTGCCCCGCAGACGGCATCGGCGGCGCGAGCTGCCAGATCATCGCGACGCACGGCGACGAGTCGGCGTGCACCGCGTTCGCGACCGCCGAGTTCCCGCCGGCGGACCCGAACGGCGCCATGCCCGACCCGCAGAGCGTCGCCGGGGACGTGACTCCGCCCGACTCGATGCCCGACGGGACGCCGCCCTCGAACTGAGGCGTGCGCGTGCCGGACCCCGGGGATTCTCGCCGAACCGAGGATCCCCTTACGGTTCGCGCGCGCGGTGCCGTTCAGGGACGCGCATGGCCCGCGACCCGCTTCGACTTGCGCGTCCAGCCGGGGCGGAACCGGACTCGAAGCCCCGAGTGGCGGGGCGCATGAGCGGCACGCATCCGATCGGCATCGGCCGGCTTCGCAGTGTGATGCAGCGCTACATCAGCAGCATCCTCGTCGATTCGGTGCTCGATCGCGCCCTCCGCGCCCATCCCGGAGCGAGTGACCTCCATGCCATCACCGAAGACTGCATGATCGGCCTGCGTCTCTTCGTCGAGGAAGCGGAGCTGCCGAACCTGATGCTCGAGCTCGCGGACGTACTCGAGGAGTTCGATGGACGGTAATTCCCTACACGAAGCCGACGGTGAGGCGCGGCTCCGGCACGTCGAGTCGGAGCTCGCCCTCTTGCGGGCGAAGCTCGAGCAGAACGGGGCGTTCCCGTCCGCGCAAGCGCTCGCGCTCGCGCCGGGCGGCGGGCAAGAAGACAAACTCAGCCTGATCGTCTTCAGCGGCAGTCTCGATCGACTCATCGCGGCGTTCGTGCTCGCGACCGGCGCCGCGGCGATGGGCATGCAGGTCTCGATGTTCTTCACGTTCTGGGGCACGGCCGCGCTCCGGCGGGACGCGGAGCACCTCTCGAAATCCTGGCTCGAACGCCTGTTCGGCTGGATGTTGCCGAAAGGGTCACGGCGCCTGCCGCTCTCGCAGATGAACATGGGCGGCGGCGGCCCGCTCATGATTCGCTACATCATGAAGCAGAAGGGCGTCGCTTCGGTCGAGGAGATGATCAAGCTCGCCGCCGAGCTCGGCGTCGTGATGCACGTCTGCTCGATGAGCATGGACCTCCTCGGCATGAAGGAAGCGGAGATGCTCGAGTACCCCGGCCTCTCTTATTGCGGCGTCGCGAAATTCCTCGAGACGGCCGCTCCCGGCAAGATCACCCTCTTCGTGTAGGCGCCATGTCGAACCTCGACGCTCGCGGTAAATCGTGTCCGCTCCCGATCGTGCTCACCGCCAAGGCGATGCGCCAGATCCCCGTGGGCGAGGAGCTCGTCGTTCAAGCGGACGACCGCGCGTTCCTTCCGGACATCGAAGCGTGGTGCAAGAAAACCGGTCACTCGCTCGTGCGGTCCGCGAATCGCGACGGCTACTTCGAGGCCGTCGTGCGCCGCACGGCGTGAGCCCGCAAAAGGAAGTGGGCGCTGCCGTGGCACCGCCCACTCGCCGACACACGCACGGAAGGGTCGCGGAATCGGCTCAGTTCGAGCTCGAAGCCGAACCCGAAACGCTGCCGGAGACGCTCGCCGAAGCCTTGACCGTGATGTCGATGTCCGACGTGGCCATGGTGGGCGTGCCGTCGTGCTTGTCGATGCGGCACACGAGCTTGTGATCGCCGCTCGGCGTCGCGGCCGGGATCATCACGTCGACCGATTCCGACGCCGTGACGAGCAGCGACGTGCCCGACGTGTCGTCGAGGAAGAACTCGAAATGGCCGGCAACCTGAGTATCGTCCGAAGGAGGCGTGGTGTTCGGATCGCACAGGTAAACGTCCTGTGCTTTCACGTCCACGTGCACGGTCGAGCCCGCCTGGACGTTGCTCGTATCGCTCGTGGTCGAAATCGCGACCTTCGCGTCGTTGATGTTCGCGTTGTTGTCGTGAACGTCGAGCGTGTTGTCGTGAACGTCCGCCGAACAGCCCGTCGCGCCGAGGACGAACAAAGTGGCACCGACGAACGCCAGCTTGGCGATGATTGCTCTCATGACTTATCGACTCCTTGTGTTTGAGGGCGCACCGTCGAGCGGCAAGCCTCGCGGCGGAGGAGTTCAAGAGCCGTGCCGCTCCGCTCTCGCAGGCTGAATCACAATATTTTCAGCGGGTTGCGGCCGACCCGAGGCACCCGCTTTCTCGAGGCGCAATGTCTCGACGGGTCAGAGCGGTGCGCGACGCACTCGTGATCGAAGTGAGACACGAGAGTCCCGAACTCACTATTTCGCCGCACGCGCGTCGCGCGAAACGTGCGAGCATGCTCGAATGAGAACCGTAGCTTTGGCCGTCGGGGCGAGCCTCGCATTCACCCTAGCGGGTGGGGCCTGTAGCTCGGGCTCTTCGGACAAGGGCAACACGGGCGCGGGGTCGGGCAACACGGGCGCGGCCGTGGGCTCCGGCGGGAGCGCGGGAACGACGGGCGGAGACGGCACCGACGCCTCGGGCGGGACGGGCGATTCGACGAGCGGCCAGGGCGGTAGCACCTCGGATACCGGTGGGACCTCCTCCGGCGGCACGTCCGGAACGTCGGCGGGCCATGCCGGCAAAAGCGGCGGATCGACCGCCACGGGCGGTTCCGGCGGCGGTAGCGGCGGCACTCACGCCACGGGCGGCTCGGGCGGCAAAGGGGGCGCGGGCGGTTCCAGCCAGTCCTCGAACGGCGGCGCGGGCAGTGGTGGTACGGCGGGCGCGGCCGGCTCGACCGCGAGCGCCGGCAGCGCCGGCTCCGCAGGGTCAGCCGGATCGGGCGGCGAGGTAGCGCCGCCCGGGGCCTCCGACTTCTGCGTGCAGTATTGCACGTGCCACTACATGAACTGCGCGAGCACGCCGATCCCCGGCGGCATGAGCTGTTACGACTTCTGCGCCGATTTCCCCGATGCGGACACCGGCCAGTGCCGGCTCGTCATGTGCATTCTCGTTCCGTCGCAGCCCGACAACAATCACTGCACGCACTCGGTCGGCATCGACCAATGCACCAATCCGTAAGATTCGGGTCCGCACCGCGTGGAGCGCCAATCTCACTGGCGCTGCTCTAGGCAGCGGCCTTTTTCGCGCCGGCGCGGTGAGCTTGTGACGGCAGCGCTTCGAGCGTCGCTTTCCGCACCGCTTCGTGGAGCTTCGGATCGGTGAGCAACTGATCGCGCGCCTTGTCGCGGCCGGCGCCGACGCTCCTGCCCGCGAACATGACGTGCGCTCCGCTCTTTTCGAGCACGCCCGCCGCGAGCGCCGTTTCGACGAGGTCCGCGCCCGAGTCGATGCCGACGCCCCAGCGAATGTCGAATTCGGCTTCGGTGAACGGCGGCGCGCACTTGTTCTTCACGACCTTCACCCGAGTCCGGTTGCCGACGACGCTCTCCCCGAGCGTCACCTTGCCGATGCGGCGCACGTCGAGACGGACGCTCGAGTAGAACTTGAGCGCTTGCCCGCCGGGCGTGGTTTCGGGGTTGCCGAAGACGACGCCGATCTTCTGGCGCAGCTGATTGATGAACACGAGACACGTGTTCGTCCGGTGCGCGACGGCGGTGAGCTTGCGCAGCGCTTGGCTCATGAGCCGCGCCTGCAGGCCCATGTGCGCGTCGCCCATGTCGCCCTCGATTTCGGCTTTCGGAACCAGCGCCGCCACGGAATCGATCACCACGAGATCGACCGCACCGGAGCGCGCGAGCATCTCCGTGATCTCGAGCGCCTGCTCGCCGCAGTCGGGCTGGGAGACGAGCAGGCGCGCGGGCTCGACGCCAATCGCGCGCGCGTAGCGTAGGTCGAACGCGTGTTCGGCGTCGATGAACGCGGCGACGCCTCCGCCCGTCTGCGTTTCCGCGATGGCGTGCAGCGTGAGCGTCGTCTTGCCGCTCGATTCGGGGCCGTACACCTCGACGATGCGCCCCCGCGGGTAGCCGCCGACGCCGAGCGCTTCGTCGAGCGCGAGCGAACCCGTCGGCACGACTTGAACCGGTTCGCTCACTCCGTCGCCGCAGCGCATGATCGCGCCTTGTCCGTAGGTTTTCTGAATCGACGCGACGGCCTCGCGCAGGCTTTCGGAACGTGGACGCTTTTCTTCACTCATGTGCGGCTCCCGGAAATTCGCCGCTGCGCTCGGCGCGGCGGCTGGTGCATCCGAACAGTGCACCCCGCGTGCCGCGCGGATCGCGCCGCAAATCCCGGGAAACCGCAGCTGGCGAACGCTGGCGCGCCGCCTGGCGGCCTACTTTTCGGGCTTGAGCCCGATGAACATCTCCGGCTTGCTGCCGTCGACGACGAGGCGTCGCGTCACCCAGCCGGGCATGCCGACTTCGTAGGCGCGCTTTTCACCCGGCGCGAGCTCGATCGTCACCGGTGAAGCGCCGACCGGCTTGCCCTTGTGGAAGAGGCGCGCTCCGGGCGGGCTGATCTTCACGATGACGACACGCGTTCCGTCGGGGGCCGCGCTCGCGCTCGTGCTCGGCGCGCCGTTCGCCGAGGCCGCGGCGGAGGGTGCGGCTTCCGCGGTCGGGGCCGCGCTCGCCGCAGCGCTCGCTTCGGGAGCGGCCGTGGTCGCGCTCGGTGCCGCCGCTTGTTCCGGAGCCGCCTGCGGCACGGCCTCGCTCGGGGCCGGCGCCACGGGAGTCGACGGTGGTTCGGCGGCGGGCGCGTCGGGCGCAGTCGCGTGCCCACTCCGGAAGTAAAGCCGGCCGCCCAAGATCAGCGCCGCGATGACGAGACTCAGCACGAGCCAGCGCGAGTTCGACGAGCCGCTATCGGCGGGTGGCACCGACACGCGGACTTGCGCGCGCGCCTTCTCGCCCTTGGCCTGCGGCGAATCGGCGCGTGTATTCGAGAACGGTCGCCGCGCCCGCTCGCCTTCGTCTTCCCTGCCGGAAGGGGTTCTTTCGTCCACCGCTCGGTCGTGGCCGCTGCCGCTCGACGGCTTCGTTTCGACCGGCGCCGGGGTGACTTCGCTCGGTCGCGCGTCCGCCGGCGGCGGTGTCGAGCTCGCGGCGGGCGCGACTTGAACCGCGGGCGCGGGGGTCGATGCGAGCGCGGGAGCAGGCGACGACGGCGCCGCGACGGGCGGCACCGAGACCGCTTGCGTCCTCGGCGCGTCGGGGCTGCCCGGGGGCGCGACGGACGGAGCAGGGATGCCGATGAGCGTCGTCTTACTGAGCCCCGGTCGCGGCGACATGCTCGGCGAAGCCGGCGGACTCGACGTGAGGGGTCGCGGCGGCGCGGACGCGACGGGACGCGGAGCGCTCGTGCTCGGCGTCGGGCGCGGCGGATTCGACGACGGGCGGAGCGCGTTCGGCGTCGAAGGTCGTGGTGGATTCGAGCTCGGCGCCGGTCGCGGAGGCGCGCTCGTCACCTTCGCGGGTGGCGCGCTCACGGGCGTCGTGCTCGCGGGTTTCGGCGAAGCCACGGGGGTCGATGCGGCGGGCGCAGTGCTCGCGCGCGGTGAGGGCGCGTTGCTCACGCGCGGTGGAGGGGTGGTGCTCGCCGCTGCGGGCGGCGTCGTGTTTGCACGCGCGGGTGGCGTGGTGCTCGCGACGGGGGCGGCTGGCTCTTCTCCCCAGGCGTCGTCGACCTCGTCCTCGTTCTCGCTCATTCCTTCGCGACTCTAGCCCCTAGCTGGGTGATTTTGCCGGAGCTGTAAGCGCAGTTTACGGAGCCACCCATAAATTGCCGTTATTGCTTGGTATTTTTTATCGCGACGGATCCTGCGCGCGGCCCCGTTGAACCTCCTGAAGCCGGTCGGAACCCCGGCAAGGAGACCTCAATGAAGAAATTTCACATGTTCTCGGTGTTGGCGGCGGTGATGGCTCTGAGCGGCGCGGCGTTCGCTCACGGCGGCGGTCGCATGTTCGAGCGCCTCGACACCAACAACGACGGCAAGGTGACGCTCGCCGAGGCGGAAGCCGGCGCTCAGGCTCGCTTCACCAAACTCGACAAGAACAAGGACGGCGTGATCACGCAGGACGAGCTCGGTGACGGGCCGCACCGGATGATGAAGCACGCCGACACGAACGGCGACGGCAAGATCACGCTCGCCGAGCTCCAAGCACAGACGCAAGTCTGGTTCTCCAAGATCGACGCCAACAAGGACGGCGCGATCACCAAGGACGAGCTCGCCGCGTTTCGCGACCACCACGATCACGAGCACAAGAGCTAGTCCGCCGTCGAGTGAGCTAGGACTTCCCCGACCACTCGCTGATGCCCCATGCTAGCCCCCGCCCGTGTCCCACTCGCAGCCACAATCAGTGCCCGACGACGATGCGGCGCTCGTGCTGCGGGTGGGCGAAGGCGACGTTGGCGCGTACCGCGAGCTCGTGCGGCGGTACGCGCCCAAGCTCTCGCGTTTCGCGGAGCGGCTGCTTCGCGACGCGAGCGAAGCCGAAGACGTCGTGCAGGAGACGTTTCTGCGGCTCTGGCAGCGCGCCCGGGACTACACGCCGGACGCGCGCGTGACCACCTGGCTCCATCGCATCACCCACAATTTGGCCGTCGATCGCCTGCGCGCTCGCGGTCGTTTGAAACCGTTACCTGACGAGGAAGACATGCCCATCTCCGCCCGCCAGCCGAGCCTGATCGACGAGAAGCGCCGTGTCGTCGCCCTGAACGACGCGATTGCGGCGCTGCCCGAGCGTCAGGCCGCCGCGGTGACGCTCGTGCACTTGCACGGGCTCTCCGGCAAGGAGGCGGCGGAGGTTCTCGGCGTCGGCGCCGAAGCGGTCGAGTCGCTGCTCGCGCGCGCGCGCCGGACCTTGAAGGCGGAGCTCGTGCCCGAGCGCTCGGCGAGCGCGCGAGGTGCGTCGTGAATCGTCCGCTTTCGTTCGAGCGCTTCGCCGAGCTCGTCGCCGCGTACGGCGGTGAGCTCGAGCTCTGGCCCGCAGACGAGCGAGCGGCGGCGGCGGCGCTGCTCGAGACGTCGGCCGAAGCACGCGCGCTCGTGGCCGCGGAAGCGGAGCTCGACGGCGCGCTCGCCGAGCCGAACGCGGCGCCCGAGCCGAGCGCCGCGCTCATGCGTCGCTTGAACGAGATCCCGGTGCGCGTCGCGCAGCGACGCGTGTGGTGGCCGTTCCGGCGCGCGTGGATCCCGGCCGTCGGTTGGGCCTTCGCGGCGGCGGTCGGAGTCGGCTGGGGGCTCGTCGGTACGCCGTTCGAGGAGAGCGAGCTCACCGCGACGAGCGCCGTCGCTGTCGGTTCCGTGACGCAGGAGGCGCCGGCGGCCGACGAGGATTTGTCGGCGCTCGCGCGCGGCACGCTGGTCGAATTTCAGGAGTGATCATGACCCCGCTCTCCAAACGCCTTCTCGTCGCGCTCGCGATTTCGGGAGCGCTGAACCTACTCTGCGCCGGCATTTTCGTGGGCGGTTTCATCCACCGTTCGCGAGCGCGTGCCGCGCGCGCCGCCTTCGAGCTCGGCCGCGGAGCGCGCGACGCGAATCCACGCGCCGGGCGGCGGCCGGGGCCGTTCGGCGGCCTGCTCGCGAGCCACCACGATCAGATGCTCGAACGGCGTCGCGCGACCGCGGACGCGCGCAAAGCCGTGGTGGCCGGTCTCGAGCACGAACCCTTCGATCCGGCGGCGCTCGACCGAGCGCTCGTGGCGCTGCGTTCGGAGACGGCGAAGACTCAGGAGTTCGTGCACCAGACCGTCGAACAAGCGGCGCGTGACGGCGACGCCGCCGCGCGCGAGAAGCTCGCCCACGGCTTCGAGCGGCCCGCCCCGCCACCGTGACCGGCGCGGACTTCACGCCCGAACGCGCGCGGGGCACGGCGAGCGTCTTCGGTCTAATGTCGCGCCGTCGCGACCAGGCGATCGAAGCTCGCGACGAAGCGCGCCGCGTCGTGCGTCTTCTGTAAGCCGCCGAGCGCTCCCGTCTTCACCACGAGCTGCTCGAGCTCCGCGGGGGCGAGGCTCGAATGCAAAATCACTGAAGCGAGCGCCGTGCGGTGGTGCCGCCGAATCAGCTGCGCGAGCTCGCCGCCCGAGAGCGCCGGCATCATGACGTCGAGCAGCACGACGTCGGGCTGGTCGCTCGCGACTTGCTGGGCCGTTCCGAGCGCGGAGTCGCGCACTTCCACGGCGTAGCCCGCATCGGACAGCCAGCCGCTCACGAGCTCGAGCACGACTGGGTCGTCGTCGACGACGAGAACTCTCGTCTTGCGGACACTCGGATTCACGACCCCTTTAGTACGGGTGGGAGTGTCGGTCGCTTAAGACACCGATGCTCCGGCCGTTCCTCGGCCTGGTGACGCTCCCTGGCAAAGCCTCGTTCGCCTTCGCCTTCTTGGTGTCGGCCCGCGCCTTGGGGCAAGCGCCCCCCTCCGTCCCCGTCGCACCGGTGGCAGCGGAATCCGCAGTACCAGCCGCCGAGCCGGCGCCCGAGCCGACCCCGACCGTTCCAGCTCCGACCGACCTCAAACCGCCGGCCGACACGGCACCGGCGAGCGCCGCCGACGTGGCCAAACTCCGGGCCGAAGTCGAAGCCCTGAAGAGTCAAATCGACGAAGTGCGCGTCAACGCGGCCGAGGGCGAGACGTTCGAGCGGAAGCTCGACATCTACGGCTTCGCGGACATGGGCCTGCAGCGACTCTGGTCGGGCCCGCACGCCGCGACCTCGGGGACGGGCTCGCCGCGCGCGCTCACGTTCGTACTCGGCAACGTGAACTTCTACTTCGACGCGACGCCCGTCTCGGGCTGGCGGGCGCTCACCGAGATCCGCATCACGAACTATCCGGACGGCTCGCTGCTCCAGCCCGCCGTGCCCGCGCTCGGCATTCCCGAGTCGCGCACGAGCACCACCGTCTTCGACGTGAACTCGCCCGACCCCGGGTGGAATCAGGTGCGCTGGGGTTCGATCGTGCTCGAGCAGGCGTGGCTCCAGGGAACCGCGAGCGATCTCTTGAACGTGCGGCTCGGCTACTTCCTCACTCCCTTCGGCATCTGGAGCATCGATCACGGCACCCCGACGCTGATCGCCCTCGACCGCCCGCAATTCACGCGCGGGCGCTTTTTCCCCGATCACCAACTCGGCTTCCAGCTGCTCGGACAGGCGCAAAAAGGCGCGTGGACGTACGGTTACGTCGGCTACGTCTCGAACGGCAAAACGGCCGGTTCGCTCGACGTGAACGACGACAAGGCGTTCGGCGCGCGCCTCACGGCTTCGACGACGCGGCCGGTCCGGCTCCAGCTCGGACTCTCCGGATACACGGGGCGTTACAGCCAAGTGGAGACCGACGCCGTGGGCGACCTTTCGGTCACGACGCACGAGACCGTCGGCTATCGCCAGTGGGATTTCGGCGCGGACGTGTCGCTCGACGTGGGTCCGTTCCGGTTGCGCTCCGAAGGAGCCATCGAACGCATCGACTACACGCCGGGGCACCGCGACACGGTGCTCGGTATCCCAGGCACCGAGTGGCCGGATCGCACGGTGTGGGGCTACTACTTGCTCGGGGCGTACCAACTGCCGTGGTGGGGCGTGGAGCCGTACCTCTCGGGCGAGATGTATCGCTATCCGTCGCCGCTCTCCGAAGCGGCGGTGATCCCGGGGGCCGGCGTCAACGTGCACTTCACGACCGAGGTGCAGCTGAAGACCCAGGTCGCCATCGCGCACTTCTTCGACTTCGACGGCAAGAGCCACAGCGAGCAGGACACCTCGATGTTCGCGGCTCGCCTGGTGATGGCGTTTTAGGGGCGACATGCGCACGAGTCGAAGGAACCTCCTGCTCATGTTCGGCTCGGCCGGACTCTCGCCGCTCGTGGCGCTCGCCGCCGCGCCGAGCGACCTCGTCGTGGTCGTGCATCCTTCGGTGCCGAAATCGTCGCTCGACGAGTTCGAACTCGAAGCGATTTTTCTGACCTCGCGCCGCTTCTGGTCCGGATCCCAAACCATCGTGCCGTTCAATCTGCCGCCGCGGAGCGAGGAGCGCGTGCTCTTCGATCACGTCGTCTTGCGCATGGACCCGGACGAGGTCGGTCGGTTTTGGCTCGATCGGCGCGTGCGCGGCGGACCGACGCCGCCGCGGCAGGCGCCCGACGCGCTCACGGCGGTGCGACTCACCGCGCGGCTCGAGGGCGCGATCGCGTACGCGCCGCTCGACGTGCCGCTCGCGGACGTGCGCGTCGTCGCGCGGATCCACGACGGAAAGGTGATGAGGCCATGAGAATCGGCATGAACGTGCGCCGTGCCTTCGTGCGCGCGGGCGTCTTCGGCGCGTGGCTCGGCGCGACGGCGGGGGCCTGCAACGAACGCTGTGACCCCGGCTATCACTTGAGCGAAGACCTCTGCTACGTGGACCCGCCCGACGCGGGCGCGGACGCGGGCAGTGAAGCCGGCGCCGCGGGCGCGCCGAGCGCTCCGACTTGCGACGACGCGAGCGTGACGACGTTCGGCGCCTCCTGCCACTCGAACGCCGACTGCACGTGCGACAGCGACTTCTGCGCCGGCTACCCGGGACAGGTCGGCTCCTGCACGCGGACCGGCTGCCTCACCGATCCGAGCGTCTGCCCGGACGGCTATTCGTGCATGGACCTCTCGAGCTTCGGCGCGGGGCTGCCCGCCATCTGCGTCAAGTCATGAACGAGCCGACCGCCGGAGTCGTCGCGAGCGTCGAGCGCGATGTCGACAACGCGCTCGGCGACGCGCGCGAACGGCGCCGCATCCTCTCGACGTTCCGGCTCAAGCTCGCGCTCACGCTCTTTCTCGTGAGCATCGTGATCGCGCTCGTCGGGCTCGTGATCGCGCTGGTCGCCCACGTGTTCGACGCGCTCACCCCCGCCATCCGGGCCGATCTCGAGTCGAAGGCGCGCCGCGGCGCGGCGGAGCTCGTGCAGGCGGGCGAATACTCGATGGCGCTCGGCGATCACGAGCCGCTCGAGCGTCTGGCGCGCAACTACGCGTCCGATCCGGACGTGCTCGCGGTCGTGGTGGTCGACGACGAAAATCGGCCGCTCGCCGTCGCGGGCAATCCGCCCGAGCCGCGCGCGTGCTTGTTCGAAGGGCCGCGCGGCTCGCTGCGCACGGGCGGAAGCTACTTGAGCTCGTTCGCCGAATCGACCATCGAGGGCAAGCTCGTCGGGCGCGCGGCCGTCGTGGTCTCGACGCAGCGCGTGCAGGCCGGCGCGGTGCTCGAGCGCGAGATCCTCTTGGTCGCGGGCTTCGGCGGGTTACTCGCCCTGCTCGCCACGTTCGGCTTCGTCGGCCTGTACGTGGCGCCGCTCATTCGCATGACGCAGGCCGCGTTCGAGCGACTCGAAACGACGACGCGCACCGCGATTCAAGCCTCGCGTCTGAAGGGCGAGTTCATCGCCAACGTGAGCCACGAGATCCGCACGCCGATGAACGGCGTGCTCGGCATGATTCAACTCCTGCTCGGCACGCGCCTCGAGCCGAAGCAGGAGAAATTCATGAAAACCCTGCAAATCTCCGCGATCGCGCTGCTCGGCGTGCTGAATGAAGTGCTCGACTTCTCGAAGATCGAGGCGGGCAAGATGCAGCTCTCCCCGCGTCCGACGGACCCGAAGCAGCTCGCGTCCGAGGTCGTGCAGCTCTTCCAGGCCCAAGCCGAGCTCAAGGGTCTCGAGCTCGCCTGCGAAGTCGCCCCGGACGTGCCGAAGCTCGTCGCCATCGACGCCGACCGCGTGCGGCAGATCCTCTCGAACCTCGTGGGGAACGCGCTCAAGTTCACCGACCGCGGCTCCGTGCGCGTGACGCTCGGCGCCCGCGTGACGCCGAACGGCGACCCCCTGCTCGAGCTTTGCGTGCGGGACACGGGCACGGGCATCCCGGCCGAAGCGTTGCCGAGCCTGTTCGAAGCGTTCGCCCAGGTCGACGGTTCGATCACGCGCCGTCACGGCGGGACGGGGCTCGGTCTCGCGATCAGCCGCCGGCTCGCCGTGCTCATGGGCGGCGCGCTCGACGTCGAGAGCAAGCTCGGCGCGGGCAGCGAGTTCACGCTGCGGTTGCCCGCCGAGGCGTGCGACGTGAACGGCGCCCTCGACCGGCCGTCGCAGACTCACGACGTGCGAGCCGCGCGGAAGAGCTACCGAGGGCTCGGCCGCGTGCTCGTGGCGGAAGACAACCCGATCAATCGCGACGTCGTCTCCGAGTTTTTGGCTGAATTCGGCTGCGACGTCGAATTCGTCGAGAACGGGAGCGCGGCCGTCGACGCCGTGCGCGCGCGTTCGTTCGCGCTCGTGCTCATGGATTGCCAGATGCCCGGCATGGACGGCTACGAGGCGACGCGCCGGATCCGCGCCTTCGAGTCGGGCCGGCGCACGCCGATCGTCGCGTGCACGGCGCACGCGTTCGACGCCGAGCGCGAGAAGACCGAGCGGAGCGGCATGGACGACTTTTTGAGCAAACCGCTCACGGTGAGCGCGCTCGCGGCGGTGCTCGAACGCTACCTCGGGTCCGGGCAGTCCGCGGAGCCGCCCCCGGCGCTCGCGGCGGGCACGAAGCGGAGCGCCGGGCTGGTCCAGGCGTTTCGAACGCACGTGCCCGGCCAAGTCGAGCGGCTCGAGCGGGCGGTGCGCGCGGGCGATCACGCCGATCGGAAGGCCGCGGCTCATCGCTTGAAAGGCAGCTGTCTGGCGTTCGGCGCGCCGCGCATGACCGAGCTCTGTCGCGCCCTCGAAGAAGACGCGAACGATCACGGCACGCTCGTCACCGAGCTTTCGGCCGAGCTTTCGCGCGTGCTCGGTGAATCGGGCGCGGGCGAAGCGACTCCGCCTCCCGCCTGAGCGCGCGGGCGGGGCTCGAACCTTTCACGACGCGGCGTCGCTACTTTCGGCGGCGGCGCGCACGAGTGCGCGCGCCACGGCGAGTGCTCCCGCCGCGCGCCGGCCCGTCCGCCCCGCCGCCCACGGCGAAACGGCCGGCACGCCGAGCTTTTTCGCGCAATCGAGCACGTCGCCCGTCCGTTCGCGCAGGTGCTGCCGCGCGAGCACGCGCAGGTCGACGCGCTCGGGCAGCGCGACGCCTTCGCGCGCGAGCGCCTCCGACCAGAAGTGACCCCAGCCGGCGAGCACGTCGCTCGGGCGCACGAAGGCGTGAAAGCGCTCGAGAAAGGCGCCGAACGGCTCCGCCGCGAGCACGCGCTCGTTCGCGATGCCCGTGTGGTGCTCGAACGAAGGCGAAAGCGGGCGGCGCGGCGCAATGAACGCCTCGAAGCGCTCGCCGCTCGCCAAGCGCTCGAGCACGAGGTGCACGATCTCGGCGCCGTCGCCGAGCTCGGTGGCGCGCGGCCACGCGTTGGCTTCACCGTAACCGACGACGAGGTCGTGCGCGCGCTCGCTGAACGCGGCCGGAAAGCGCCGCGCCCGCGCGCCGCGTGTGCGCGTGACGTGGCGTTTCGCGCGGCGCTCGGTCGCGAAGCGGATCTGGTGCTCGACCATCGCGTCGAACGGCTTGAGCAGCGCGCTCACGCCTTCATTTTGCTCGAGTGCGGCGAGCGCGAGCGTGATGGCTTCGATGGTCGAGACGCAATGGGCGGCGGGCTCGCGCCGAATGCGGTAGCGACTCGGGCCGGGCGGCTCGAGCGCGTAGCGCGGCAGGCCGGCGAGCTTCGGATTTTTCTTGAAGAGCTTCTGCGCCTGCCACCACGTGCCGTCGATGACGACGAGCGTCACCGGGCCCGCGGGCGGCCGCGCGACGATGTCCTCGGCGCCGGGCCCGGGGTAGAGCAGCACGGCCGGTCGCGTCGGATCGGTCAAGAGCTCGCGCACGCGCGGCGTGTCCTCGAGCTCGACGCCGACGTGCCGTTCCGAGTTCGGCAGCATGAGCTCGGCGAGTCGCGCCGTGCCGATCGGCACGTTGCTTTCACGCGGATGCTGCAGGATGAGCACGCGGGTCCGCGTCGGTACGCGCACGAGCTCCGCGCAGACGCAAACCTTTGCGGGTCGGCCGCAGCCGGCGCAGACGGCGCGCGGCTCGAGCGTCGGAGCGGGCTCGGCGGTCGGCATCGAAGCCGCGCACCCTACACCCTCGCCCGCTTCGACCCAAGCGAGCTCCGGGTGCCGGCTCACTCGTGGCGGAGCGCGTCGATCGGGTCGAGCTCGGAGGCTTTTTTCGCGGGGTAAAGGCCGAACACGATGCCGACGAGACCGCTGAAGCCGGCCGCGACCAGGATCACCTCCGGCTGGAACAACACGGGCCACTCGAAGCGCCGGCCGAGCAAAATCGCGAGCCCGATGCCGAGGCCGATTCCGAGAATGCCGCCCGCGATCGAGAGCACGAGCGCTTCGATCAGGAACTGAGCGAGCACGTGCCGCGGCTTCGCTCCGAGCGCCATGCGCACGCCGATCTCCCGCGTTCGCTCCGTGACCGAGACGAGCATGATGTTCATGATGCCGATGCCGCCCACGAGCAGCGACACCGCCGCGACGCTCGCGAGCAGCGTCGTCATCGTCTTCGTGCCTTCCTCTTGCGCGCTCGCGATCTCGGCGAGGTTTCTGATCTGAAAGTCGTCGTCCTCGTTCGAGCGCAGTTGGTGGCGCTCGCGGAGCAGCGTCTCGATCGACTCTTCGGCGCGCGCCGTGTCCGCGTCGGAGATGGCGGACACGAAGATGGTGCCGGTCAGGTACTTGCCGAGGCCACCCTGGATTTTCTGCGCGAACGTCGACTGCGGAACGAACGCCGTGTCGTCGTAGTCCTGGCCCATCGGCGATTGGCCCTTTTTGGAGGCCACGCCGATCACGTTGAACGGCACTTGCTTGATGCGGACGACCTGTCCCACCGGGTCGGCGCTCGGTCCGAACAGCTCATCGACCACGGTTTGCCCGAGCACGATCACCTTGGCGCCGGTATCGACGTCGCTTTGCGTGATGTTCGAACCGCTCGACATCGGCCAGTTCCGGACCTCGAAATACTCCGGGGCCGTGCCCTGGATGCTCGTCGACCAATTGTTCGTCTCGCTCACGATCGACTGCGACGAGCGGAGCACCGCGGCCGCGGCACGCACGGAGGGAACGTCGCGCTGGATCGCCTTGAGATCGTCCCACGTGAGCGACGGCATGGTGCCGAGACCGCCGCGCACGCCGCCGAGCGAGGTCGAGCCGGGGGAAATAACGAGCATGTTCGTGCCCATCGAGGCGAACGCGGCTTGAATCCGCGCCTTCGCGCCCTCGCCGATGGCGGTCATCGTGATGACGGCCGCGACGCCGATGATGACACCGAGCGTCGTGAGGAAGCTCCGGAGCCGGTTGCGCGAGAGCGCGCGCAGGGCGATGCGCAGGGTGACGAAGAGGCTCACGGCTCGTGCTCCGGGTTTACTGGCACGACCGCGCGCTTCGGCTCACGCCGTTCGTCGCGGACGATGATGCCGTCCTTCACCACCACCACGCGCGACGCGAACTCGGCGATGTCGGGCTCGTGCGTGACGAGCGCCACCGTGATCCCGGTCGGCGCGAGACTCTGCAGCATCGCCATCACTTCCATGCTCGTGTGTGAATCGAGGTTGCCGGTCGGCTCGTCGGCGAAAATGATCTTCGGGCGCCCGACGAGCGCGCGCGCGATCGCGACGCGCTGCTGCTGGCCGCCCGAGAGCTGGTTCGGGTGATGTCCCTGGCGGTTGCCGAGGCCGACTTGCGTGAGCGCTTCGCTCGAACGCTTCTTGCGCTCGCGCGAGGGGACGTTCGCGTACACGAGCGGCAGCTCGACGTTCTCGAGCGCGCTCATGCGCGGGAGCAGGTTGAAGTTCTGGAAGACGAAGCCGAGCATGCGGTTTCGCACCTCCGCCAGCTGATTTTTGCCGAGGCGCGACACGTCCTCGCCGTTCAAGAGGTAACG
This sequence comes from Polyangiaceae bacterium, assembly GCA_035499895.1. GTDB lineage: Bacteria > Myxococcota_A > Polyangia > Polyangiales > Polyangiaceae > PMG-095. The sequence goes on from DATJXW010000169.1 coordinate 59,847, forward strand.
GCCCTTGGTCGGTCGATCGAGGCAGCCGAGCAGGTTCATCAGCGTGGATTTGCCCGAGCCGCTCGGCCCCATCACCGCGACGAACTCGCCCGGTTCGATCGAGAGCGAAACGCCGGCGAGCGCGCGCACCTCGGACTCGGTGCCGGCGTTGTAGATCTTGTAGACGTCTTCGAGGTCGATGAGCGGCACGGGGCCTCGCTAGAACATGGGGCGCATGCGCGATTGCCCGCGTTGGCCCTGGCCCTGGCCCGGCGACGAAGGCGCGCTCGAGCCGCCTTCCGAGGGCGGCCCTTCGACGATCACCTCGTCGCCTTCCTTCAACGTGTCGTCGAGGAGCTCGGTGAAGCTCCCGTCGGTGATGCCGACGCGGATTTTGACCGCGACCGGCGCGTTGTTCTTGAGGACGTAGGCCGTCTTCTGGTTGATGTCGTCACTCGGCCCCGCCCACGGCACCTCGGCCGACGCGACGGCGGACGCCCCGGGCGCGGCGCTGCCCGCCCCGCTCGGCGCCGTTCCGCCTTTCGGCGCGGACGACGGCGCGGCACTGCCGCTGCCCGCCGGGCTCTCGCCGTGACGGTGCCGCCAGCCGCCGTGCCCGCTGCCGTCCGGTGACGCGCTCCCGCCCGAGCGCGGGCCGCCCGCGTGACCGTGCCCGCCGCTCGCCGCCGGAGCGCCCGGCGGCTTGAAGCGCAGCGCCGCGTTCGGAATCGCCGCGACGTCTTCCCGGCGCGCCGTGACGATGGTCACGGTGGCGGTCATGCCCGGCCGGAGCTTGAGATCGGGATTGTCGACCGCGACGATGGCCGTGTAGGTGACGACGTTTTGCACCGTGACCGCGGCGTTCCGCACCTGCTCGATGCGTCCGCGGAAGCGCTGGCCCGGAAACGCGTCGACCGTGAACTGCACGGGCATGTCGACCGCGAGCTTGCCCACGTCGCTTTCCGGCACGCTCGCCTCGATGTGCATCTTCGTGAGGTCCTCGGCGATCGTGAAGAGCACCGGCGCCTGGAGCGACGCCGCGACCGTCTGGCCCACGTCGACGTTGCGCGAGATGACGACGCCGTCGATCGGCGATTTGATCACCGTGAGCGAGATGTTGACCTGATCTTGGTGCACTTGCGCGCGCACCTGCTCGACCTGGGATTTGACGGCGTTGACGGTCGCGTGCGCGACCGCCGCGTTGGTCTGCGCGGTGTCCACGTCGACCTGCGCGGCGAGGCCCTCCGCTTTTTGCGTCTTCGCACGCTCGTATTGCCGGTCGGCGTCGACCTGCGTCGCGATCGCTTTCGCGACGTTGGCCTCGGCCGCCGCGAGGTTCGCGCGGTCTTGCTGCAGGCTCGCCTCGAAGAGCTGGGGGTCGAGCTTCGCGACGACGTCGCCCTTCTTCACCTTCGAGTTGAAGTCGGCCATCAGCGAGAGCACGCGCCCCGAGACCTGGCTGCCCACCTGCACCGTGACGCGCGCCTGCAGGGTGCCCGAGGCGGTGACGCGCGAGCTGATGCTGCGGCGCTCGACGGCCGCGGTCTTGTACAGCACCTCCGGCGGGCGATGCGCGCGCTGGTAGAAGTAGTACCCGCCGCCGCCGGCGACGACGAGGAGCACGAGCAAAGGAAACAGCCACTTTTTCATCGGGCGACCGCGCAGTTGGCGAGGGTGAGCAGGTTGTCGAGGCGGGCTTGGACGACGCCGAGTTCGGCCACCGCGAGATTCACCTCCGCCTGACGCAGCGCCGTGGCGCTCGTGACGAGGTCGAGGCTCGTGCCCTTGCCGGTCTGGTAGGCGGCTCGCGTCAAGCGATCCACCTCGAACGCGAGATCGCGACTTTCTTGCGCGACCCGGCGCGTGTCTTCGGCCACGTCGATGGAACGGCGCACCTGCGCGAGCCCGACCGTGCTTTTGCGCCGGAGCGCTTCGAGCGAGGTCGCGCTCTGATCGGCGATGGCCGCCGCTTCGCGCCGCGCGCCGTAACGGGCGCCGCCGTCCCAGATCGGCACGGCCAAGATGGCTTGGATGTTCCAGGTCGTGCGCGCGGGCGTGCCCGCGTCGGTCACGGTCGTCCCGAGCGTGCTGCCCGCCGAGAGCGTCGGCAAAAATCCGAGATCCACCTCGGTCGTGTGGCGCTTGGCAATCTCGACCGCTTTGTTCGCGGCGAGGAGATCCGCGCGCTGCGCCAGATCTTGCAGCGGCCGGCACGCCTGGAGCGCGCCGTGCTCGATGCTCGAGAGGTCCGTCGCGGGCAGCACGCCGATGGGCTCCGTGAAACCGAGCGCGAGCCCGAGCGCGTCACGCGATTTGCGCACCGCCTCGTCGCTGGCCACGAGCGAGCTCCGGGCGCTCGCCACGTCCTGACGCGCGCGCACGATGTCGAGCCCGGTCGCGGTTCCGGTCCGCTCCTTCGCTTCGGTCAGCGCGAGCCGTTCGAGCGCGTCGCGCAAGCCGACGCGGCTGAGCTCGGAGATGCGCTCGTTCGTCACGTTTTGCGCGATGGCGTCGGCGAGCCCGGCCGCCGTGGTGCGCTCGAGGTCCTGATAGGTGAGCCGCGAAGCGTCTTCGTTCACGTGCGCCGTGCCGATCTGGTGCCACGCCTGCAGATTGACGAGCGTGAGCGACGCGCGGACGCTGGCGGAAAGGGAGTTCGCGCCGCCGCCGCCGCTACTGCTGCCCGTCGAGAGCAGCGTGTTGCCGGTGGTCGGATCGACGACGTTGTTGCTGCCGCCGAGCTTCGGCAAAATGGTGTGCGTCGCCGTGACCGAGCCGCTCAACGTCGGCAACACCGCCGCGAGCGCCGTGCGTGAATCCGCCTCGGCGCGCAGGATGTCGTCGTAGGCGCTCCGCAGATCGGTGGAGCGCGCGCGGAGCAGCCGTGCCGCGTCGTCCCACGACGCGATGAAGCGTTTTGGCGGCGCGATGGGAGCGAGCATCGGATCGTCCACCGACGGTGACGGCGGCGTGTCGGCCGGTGCCGCTGCGGACGCCGGCGCGGGCGGCGCCGCCGGCGCGGCTTGGGCGAACGCGAGGCCGCGGAGCAGCATCACGGCTAGAGCGGCCACGAGCGGGCGGCCTCGTTTCATCCGGTAATGCCAACGTGAGCCTTTATTCGCTAAGTCCCGCATGTTGCTGCAAATCCGACCAGGCGTCGTTCGATCGCGACGAGCCGCTTCCGGCGTCCGACGAACCGCCCGAGCGGGCACCCTATCGCTTGAGTCCGTGCGTGTCCGCCAAGAGCCATGCGCGCACCTGCGCCGAGCGTTCCCGTGCTACCGGAACCCAAACGCCGCGGCGCTCGCCGCCGAGGCCGGCTCCCACGAAGATGCGCGTCTCGCTGCCGTCGCGGACGAGCTCGCGCACCTGGGCCGCGTGCACGAGCCAGCTCCGGTGCACGCGCTTGAGCACGTCGCCGAAGCTCGACTCGATGGCCGAGAGCGAGAGCTCGAGGTCGAACGTGCCGTGCGGCGTGTGCACGAACGTGAGCCGCTCCGACGCCTCGAACGCCCACACTTCGTCGCGATCGAGGAAGACGAGTCCGTTGCCGCGCCGCGCGACGATGCGCGCCGAGGCGCTCGCCGCGGCGCGTCCCGGAAAGCGCGCGAGGAGCCGCTCGGTGCATTGGCCCACGCGCTCTTCGGTGAACGGCTTCAGCAGATAATCCGCGGCGCCGAGCTCGAACGCCTCGAGCGCGTGCTGCTCGTACGCGGTCGCGAACACGAAGAGCGGCGCTCGCGGCGTTCCGAGCAGCTCCCGCGCGAGCTCGAGCCCGGCGCGCGCGCTCTTCTCGGCGAGCTCGATGTCGACGAACGCCACGTCGACCGCCAGCCGCTCGCGCCCTTCGCTCAGGATGCGGCGGGCTTCGTCCGCGTGCCCCACCGCGCCGACGACCTGCGCCGCGCCCGTGCCCTCCAAGAGCTCGACGAGGTAGTTTCGCGCCGGCCATTCGTCCTCGACCACGAGCGCGCGCAGGCGCGGTGCTTCGGTGGCGGTCGTGTTCACGGCGAGGCCTCGAGCGCGGCGCCGTTGAGCAGCGGCAGCTCGACGATGGAACGCGTGCCGCGCTCCGAAGATTCCAGGCGCAGCGCGGCGCCCGGGTGATTGAGCTCGAGCCGGCGGCGCACGACGTGCAAGCCGATCGCGCCCGTGCGCGGCTCACCGAGGCCGGGACCGTT